>NZ_JBFAXR010000178.1:0-14200 GCF_040680895.1 Streptomyces sp. NPDC051940
ACGCTCTTCCTATCGGCCCGCGCCGGGAGGTGCCGAGGTCAGGTAAGGGGACCGGCGACGGGTGGTGTGTGGGTGGGGGCATTCCCGCGCCGAGGGCGCGGGCGGCGCCGGTGCCCGGCGGCACGTTCGGGACGCGGTGGGCGGGCGGGCCCCGCCGGGAGGCGCCGGCGTCAGGTAAGGCGACCGGCAACGGGTGGCGTGTGGGCGGGGCAATCCCGCGCCGAAGGCGCGGGCGGCGCCGACGCCCGGCGGCACGGTTCGCGACGCGGTGGGCGGGGGCCGGCCCCGCCGGGAGGCGCCGAGGTCAGGTAAGAGGACCGGCGACGGGTGGCGTGTGGGTGGGGGCAATCCCGCGCCGAAGGCGCGGGCGGCGCCGGTGGCGCGTAACGCCCCCGGTAGGCGCCCGGGCGCCACGGACCGCCCCCGGAGGGGGGAGGCGCAGGCGCCACGGACCGCCCCGGAGGGCGCGGGCGCTCCCGAAAGGCGCGCGCGCCGCGGACCGCCGCCGGGCGGCCGTGTTACGACTTGCGGTGCCCTATGAGCCGGGGCTTCGGCTCGAGACCGTCGAGGCCGTTCCACGCGAGGTTCACGAGGTGCGCGGCGACCTCGGACTTCTTCGGCCGGCGGGCATCGAGCCACCACTGGCCCGTCAGGGCCACCATGCCGACCAGCGCCTGCGCGTACAGCGGCGCCAGCTTCGCGTCGAAGCCCCGGTTCTTGAACTCCAGCCCGAGGATGTCCTCGACCTGCGTCGCGATGTCCGAGATCAGCGACGCGAAGGACCCGTGCGACTGCGCCACCGGCGAATCACGGACCAGGATCCGGAACCCGTCCGTGTCCTGCTCGATGTAGTCGAGGAGCGCGAAGGCCGCCTGCTCGAGCAGCTCCCGCGGGTGACCGGCGGTCAGCGCGCCGGTCACCATGTCGAGCAGCTGGCGCATCTCGCGGTCGACGACGACCGCGTACAGCCCCTCCTTGCCGCCGAAGTGCTCGTAGACCACCGGCTTGGAGACCCCGGCCTTGGCCGCGATCTCCTCCACCGACGTGCCCTCGAACCCCCGCTCGGCGAAGATCGTCCGGCCGACCTGCACCAGCTGCTCCCGCCGCTCCTTCCCGGTCATCCGGGTACGGCGCGAACGCCGCGGGGGCTTGCCCGAAGCTGTTACGGAAACGGTTGGCGCGCCCTCGGGCGCAGTACGGTCGCCGGCCACGTGCTCCATCATGCCGCGTCGGCGGCCTGCTCCTTGCGCCGGGAGGCCACACGCTCCTCGCTCGGCCACCGCACGTCGTACGCCCAGCCCAGCTGCTCGAACCAGCGGATGAACCGCGCCGAGGAGTCGATCTGCCCCTTCATCACCCCGTGCCGCGCGGACGTCTGGTCCGCGTGGTGCAGGTTGTGCCAGGACTCGCCGCCGGACAGCACGGCCAGCCACCACACGTTGCCGGAGCGGTCACGCGACTTGAACGGCCGCTTGCCCACCGCGTGGCAGATGGAGTTGATCGACCAGGTCACGTGGTGCAGCAGCGCCACCCGGACCAGCGAGGCCCAGAAGAACGCGGACAGCGCGCCCTGCCACGACATGGTGACCAGCCCGCCGACCACCGGCGGGATCGCCAGCGACACGATGGTCCACATCACGAACTGGCGCGAGACGGCCCGGATCACCGGGTCCTTGACCAGATCCGGCGCGTACTTCTGCTGCGAGGTCTGCTCCTCGTCGAACATCCACCCGATGTGCGCCCACCACAGGCCCTTCATCAGCGCGGGCACCGTCTCGCCGTAACGCCACGGCGAGTGGGGGTCGCCCTCGGCGTCGGAGAACTTGTGGTGCTTGCGGTGGTCGGCCACCCAGCGCACCAGCGGGCCCTCGACCGCCATCGAGCCCATGACCGCCAGCGCGATCCGCAGCGGGCGCTTGGCCTTGAAGGAGCCGTGCGTGAAGTAGCGGTGGAACCCGATCGTGATCCCGTGCAGGCCCAGGAAGTACATGAAGACCATCAGGCCCAGATCGAGCCAGCTCACGCCCCAGCCCCAGGCCAGCGGGACGGCGCCGACCAGCGCGACGAACGGGACGACGATGAAGGCCAGCAGCGTCATCTGCTCGAGCGACCGCTTGCTCTCCCCGCCGAGCGTGGCGGACGCGGCCGTGGCTGTGTCGGCTCCAGGAGCCTTGTCGATCACATCGGAGGTAGTGGGCATTGGCATCCCTTGCGCGGCTGGGGGTGTGGGGACGGGGATGGGTCCTTGAGCGGGGAGCGGTTCCCGCGGACCGGGTAGCCAAGGCTACGGGTCCGTAACCTACGGCGGCGTAAGTATGGCACGCGTAAATGACGCCCTACCAGAGCACGACCCGGTCACCTCCACAGTGCCCCCGCGCGCCCCCATCCATTCCGTGTCCACTTGGTGGACAGCCCCAATCGGGACGCAAGGGACCACGCCTATCCTGGTGCGGTCGGACAGCGCGGTCCGGTGTATGTACTGCAAGCCCCCGTCAAGGAGCCGCCTGTGACCAGTGCAGATCCCCGCGAGACCGAAACCCCCGAGACCGCCGAGAGCACGGGGGCGTCGCCGGCGCTGCGCGCCGACATCCGACGCCTCGGTGACCTGCTCGGCGAGACGCTGGTCCGTCAGGAGGGTTCCGAGCTGCTCGACCTGGTCGAGCGGGTCCGCGCCCTGACCCGGACGGACGGGGAGGCCGCCGCGGAGCTGCTGGCCGAGACCGACCTGGAGACGGCCGCGAAGCTGGTCCGGGCCTTCTCCACGTACTTCCATCTGGCGAACGTCACCGAGCAGGTGCACCGCGGCCGCGAGCTGCGCGTCCGCCGCGCCGCGGAGGGCGGCTCGCTCAGCCGTACCGCCGACATGCTGAAGGACGCCGACCCCGCGCACCTGGCCGCCACCGCCGCCCACCTCAACGTGCGGCCGGTGTTCACCGCCCACCCCACGGAGGCGGCCCGCCGCTCCGTGCTGACCAAGCTCCGCGAGATCGCCGAGCTGCTCGACCTCACCGAGTCCACCGAGCGCCGCCGCGCCGACCGCCGCCTCGCCGAGAGCGTCGACCTGATCTGGCAGACCGACGAGCTGCGCGTCGTACGGCCCGAGCCCTCCGACGAGGCCCGCAACGCCATCTACTACCTCGACGAGCTCAGCCAGGGCGCCGTCGGCGACGTCCTGGAGGACCTCGCCGCCGAGCTGGAGCGCGCCGGCGTCGAGCTGCCCGCCGACACCCGGGCGCTGACCTTCGGCACCTGGATCGGCGGCGACCGCGACGGCAACCCCAACGTCACCCCCGACGTGACCTGGGAGGTGCTGGTGCTGCAGCACGAGTACGGCATCACCCAGGCCCTGCGCCACGTCGACGAGCTGCGGTCCGCCCTGTCCAGCTCCATCCGCAACTGCGGCGCCACCGAGGAGCTGCTGGCCTCCCTGCAGCGTGACCTGGAGCTGCTGCCGGAGATCAGCCCCCGCTACAAGCGCCTCAACGCCGAGGAGCCGTACCGGCTGAAGGCCACCTGCATCCGGCAGAAGCTGCTGAACACCCGCACCCGGCTCGCGGAGGGCACCCCGCACGTCCCGGGCCGCGACTATCTGGGCACCGGCCAGCTCATCGAGGACCTGCGCCTCGTGCAGTCCTCGCTGCGCGCCTACCGCGGCGGACTCATCGCCGACGGGCGGCTGGAGCGGATCATCCGCACCATCGGCGCGTTCGGCCTGCAGCTGGCCACCATGGACGTACGCGAGCACGCCGACGCCCACCACCACGCCCTCGGCCAGCTCTTCGACCGGCTCGGCGAGGAGTCCTGGCGCTACGCCGACATGCCCCGCGAGTACCGCCAGGGCCTGCTGGCCAAGGAGCTGCGCTCCCGCCGTCCGCTGGCCTCCACGCCCGCGCCGCTGGACGCCGCCGGCGCCAAGACCCTCGGCGTCTTCGGCACGGTCCGCAAGGCGCTGGAGACGTTCGGGCCCGAGGTCATCGAGTCGTACATCATCTCCATGTGCCAGGGCGCCGACGACGTGTTCGCCGCCGCCGTGCTGGCCCGCGAGGCCGGTCTGATCGACCTGCACGCCGGCTGGGCGAAGATCGGCATCGTCCCGCTGCTGGAGACCACCGACGAGCTGAAGATCGCCGACGAGCTCCTCGACGCGATGCTCTCCGACCCCTCCTACCGGCGGCTCGTCGCCCTGCGCGGCGATCTGCAGGAGGTCATGCTCGGCTACTCGGACTCCTCGAAGTTCGGCGGCATCACCACCTCCCAGTGGGAAATCCACCGCGCCCAGCGCCGGCTGCGCGACGTCGCCCACCGGCACGGCGTACGGCTGCGCCTCTTCCACGGCCGCGGCGGCACCGTCGGCCGCGGCGGCGGCCCCACGCACGACGCGATCCTCGCCCAGCCCTGGGGCACCCTGGAGGGCGAGATCAAGGTGACCGAGCAGGGCGAGGTCATCTCCGACAAGTACCTGGTGCCGTCCCTGGCCCGGGAGAACCTCGAACTCACCGTCGCCGCCACCCTGCAGGCGTCCGCCCTGCACACGGCGCCCCGCCAGTCCGTCGAGGCCCTCGCCCGCTGGGACGCGGCGATGGACGTCGTCTCCGAGGCGGCGCACTCCGCGTACCGGCGCCTGGTGGAGGACCCGGACCTCCCGGCGTACTTCTTCGCCTCGACGCCCGTCGACCAGCTGGCCGACCTGCACCTGGGCTCGCGCCCCTCGCGCCGCCCCGACTCGGGCGCCGGACTGGACGGACTGCGGGCCATCCCGTGGGTGTTCGGCTGGACGCAGTCCCGGCAGATCGTGCCCGGCTGGTACGGCGTGGGCTCGGGGCTGAAGGCCGCCCGCGAGGCGGGTCTGTCGCCGGTGCTCGACGAGTCGTACGAGCAGTGGCACTTCTTCCGCAACTTCCTCTCCAACGTCGAGATGACGCTGGCCAAGACGGATCTGCGGATCGCCCGGCACTACGTCGAGACGCTCGTCCCGGAGAACCTGCGGCACGTGTTCGCCCTCATCGAGGCCGAGTACGCGCTCACCGTCGAGGAGGTCCTGCGCATCACCGGTGAGGAGGACCTGCTGGACGCGCAGCCCGTGCTCAAGCAGACCTTCCGCATCCGCGACGCGTACCTGGACCCGATCTCCTACCTCCAGGTCACCCTGCTGGACCGCCAGCGCTCCGCGGCCGCCCGCGGCGAGTCGGTCGACCCGGTGCTGGGCCGCGCCCTGCTGCTCACGGTCAACGGCGTCGCGGCGGGCATGCGCAACACGGGCTGACACCCTCCCGGACCATACGAAACGGCGCCGTCCCCCGAGTGGGGGACGGCGCCGTTTCCGTTACGCGCTACGCGTTCAGTGCTGGCTCGCGTTGCGGCGGCGCATCACCAGGTACGCGCCGGCGCCGACCAGCGCCAGACCCGCGGCGGAGGTGATGCCGACCGTGGCACCGGTCTCGGCCAGGTCGTCACCGCCACCCTGCGAGCCGGGGGAGTTGGAGGAGGTCGGGTTCGCGGACTCACCCTCGGTGGGGGACTCCGACGGGTTCGACGGGGTGTCGGACGGGTTCGGGGACTCGTCCTCGCACTTGACCCAGAACATCTTGTGCTTGGCCTCGCCGTGCTCGCCGTCGAAGTTCCACACGACGCGGTAGTGGCCGTCCTCGAGCGTCATGTCCTCGGTGCGGCCGTTGCCCTCGGCGTCGAGGGTGATCTCACCATTGGAGACCTCGGTCTTGTCCCCGGTGGGGGGCCAGGACAAGATCTTCCACGCCGCCTTCTGCTCACCGTCGAAGTTGAAGGCGTCGAGGTAGAACTCGCAGACCTTCGGCTCGTCGCGGTTGTCTTCCTGCGGAGTGGTGGAGTTGTGAGTCTTGATGTCGCCGTTGTCGCCGGGGGCGCCAGTGGCGAGTGCGGCCGGAGCAGCGAACAGCAGCGAAGCCGCCGCGGCCGCCGTGACCGCACCTATGGAAGCAAGGGTGCGCATGGGCATTCCAACTTCGTGAGTGGCAGGTGTGTTTGAGGGGGGTGCCACAGCTTGCTTCGGGCAAGAGGTGCCGGTCAAGAACGATGCGCACGGTTCGTCCGTTTATAAGAGCGGCGTCCGTAAAGTACTGTGTCACAGTTCTGTGACAGAGATCCCCGGGACGGGAATCGTCCGTACCAAGCTACGAGTTGTACGTGTTCTGCGCCCGCTCGAGACCATCCGCGACCAGGCATTCCACCGCGTCCGCCGACCGGTCCACGAAGTAGTCCAGCTCCTTGCGCTCGGCGGACGAGAAGTCCTTCAGCACGAAGTCCGCCACCTCCATCCGCCCCGGCGGCCGGCCGATGCCGAACCGCACCCGCAGATAGTCCCGGCCCAGCGACTTGGAGATGGACTTCAGCCCGTTGTGCCCGTTGTCCCCGCCGCCCACCTTCAGCCGCAGCGTGCCGTAGTCGATGTCCAGTTCGTCGTGGATCACCACGATCTGCCCGAGCGGCACCTTGTAGAAGCCGCTCAGCGCCGCCACCGGCCCGCCGGAGAGGTTCATGTACGACATGGGCTTCGCCAGCACCACCCGCCGGCCCGCCGGCCCCGGAGCGCCGATCCGGCCCTCCACCGTCTGCGCCTGCGCCTTCTGCGCCCGCTTGAACTTCCCGCCCATCCGCTCCGCGAGCAGATCGGCCACCATGAAGCCGACGTTGTGCCGGTTCGCGGCATAGCCGGGCCCCGGGTTGCCCAGTCCCACGATCAGCCAGGGCGCTTCGCCAGTCATGTGTCCAGTCTCCTCGGCGGGGGTCTGCATACGAGCCGATCTCCTCGGCGGGGTCGTCATACGAGCCGAGCCGCCCCGGACCGCGCGAGGCGGTGCCGGGACGGCCCGTACAGCAGCTGAGGGTCGGGACTACTCCGCGGCCTCGGCGGTCTCGGCCTCGGCGGCGGGGGCCTCCTCGGCGCCCTCCTCGGCCTCCTCCGCCGGCTCCTCGGCCTGGGCGGCGACGACCTGCAGGACGACGGCGTCGTCCTCGACGGCCAGCGTGGTGCCCTTCGGCAGCTCGATGTCCTTGGCGAGGATGGAGGCGCCGGCCTCCAGGCCCTCGACGGAGACCGTGACGCCCTCGGGGATGTGGGTGGCCTCGGCCTCGACCGGCAGCGCGTTCAGCACGTGCTCGAGCAGGTTGCCGCCCGGGGCCAGCTCACCCTCGGCGTGGACCGGGATCTCGACGGCGACCTTCTCGCCGCGCTTGACGATCAGCAGGTCGACGTGCTCCAGGAAGCCCTTGATCGGGTCGCGCTGGATGGCCTTCGGGATGACCAGCTCGGACTTGCCGTCGACCGTCAGGTTGATCAGGACGTTCGGGGTGCGGACCGCCAGCAGCAGGTCGTGGCCCGGCAGCTTCACGTGACGCGGGTCCTGGCCGTGACCGTAGATGACACCGGGCACCTTGCCGGCGCGGCGGTCGCGGCGGGCGGAGCCCTTGCCGAACTCGGTACGGGACTCAGCGGAGATCTTGACCTCGGCCATGATTACGCTCCTCGTAGTTCTCGATGATCTGTGGGGCGTCACCCGGCCCACGACAGACCTGCTACGAAGAGCGCGTCGATAACGGACCGCCACACCGTGAACCGGTGCGGCCTCCCTCGCCGAGCAACCCCCTGAGTCTACCCGGCCGCGCCCGTACCACAAAAACGATCACCCGCGCCCCAGGGGGCACGGGTGATCGCATGCATCGTAAGAGCGCAGGTCAGTGCGTCTCCTCGAAGAGGCTCGTGACCGAACCGTCCTCGAAGACCTCACGCACCGCACGCGCGATCGTCGGCGCCATCGACAGCACCGTGATCTTGTCCAGGTCCAGCTCACCCGGCGTCGGCAGGGTGTTCGTGAACACGAACTCGCTGACCTTGGAGTTCTTCAGCCGGTCCGCGGCCGGGCCGGAGAGCACACCGTGCGTGGCCGTCACGATGACGTCCTCCGCGCCGTTGGCGAACAGCGCGTCCGCCGCGGCGCAGATCGTGCCACCCGTGTCGATCATGTCGTCCACCAGCACACACACCCGACCGCGGACGTCACCGACCACCTCGTGCACCGTCACCTGGTTCGCCACATCCGGGTCGCGCCGCTTGTGCACGATCGCCAGCGGCGCGCCGAGACGGTCACACCAGCGGTCCGCGACACGCACACGGCCCGCGTCGGGGGAGACGACGGTGAGCTTGTCGCGGTCGACCTTCGCACCCACGTAGTCGGCGAGCACCGGAAGCGCGAACAGGTGGTCCACCGGGCCGTCGAAGAAGCCCTGGATCTGGTCCGTGTGCAGATCGACCGTGAGGATGCGGTCGGCGCCCGCGGTGCGCAGCATGTCGGCGATCAGACGGGCCGAGATCGGCTCACGGCCGCGGTGCTTCTTGTCCTGGCGGGCGTAGCCGTAGAACGGGACGATCACGGTGATGCTGCGGGCGCTCGCCCGCTTCAGCGCATCGATCATGATCAGCTGCTCCATGATCCACTTATTGATCGGAGCGGTGTGGCTCTGCATCAGGAAGCAGTCGGCGCCGCGCGCGGACTCCTGGAAGCGGACGTAGATCTCACCGTTGGCGAAGTCGAACGCCTTGGTCGGGACGAGACCCACACCCAGCTCCTTGGCGACCTCTTCGGCGAGCGTGGGGTGGGCGCGGCCGGAGAAGAGCATCAGTTTCTTCTCGCCCGTCGTCTTGAACCCGGTCACAGCGCGTTCTCCTCAGGTGCGGCAGACCGCCATCCAGTCGGTCGCCGATTGGTGTGTCCTTCATACGGTACGCCCAGCTCGGCGACCGTGTTTCCCGGTCTTGCCCGGTCAGGGACGGTTCAGGCGTCCGGCCCCGGCTCCTCGACGGCCGCCTGGGCCGCCTGCGCCGCCGCGCTCCCCGGACGCTTGCGGGCCACCCAGCCTTCGATATTGCGCTGCTGACCGCGTGCGACGGCCAGCGCGCCGGCCGGCACGTCCTTCGTGATCACGGACCCGGCGGCGGTGTAGGCACCGTCCCCGACCGTGACAGGAGCCACAAACATATTGTCCGAGCCCGTACGGCAGTGACTCCCCACCGTGGTGTGGTGCTTGGCCATGCCGTCGTAGTTGACGAACACCGAAGCGGCCCCGATGTTCGTGTAGTCGCCGATCGTCGCGTCGCCCACATACGACAGATGCGGCACCTTCGTGCCCTCGCCGATCTTCGCGTTCTTCGTCTCGACGTACGTCCCGACCTTCGCCTTCGGGCCCAGCTCCGAACCCGGCCGCAGATAGGCGTACGGACCCACACTCGCGCCCGCGCCGATCACCGCGCCGACCGCCACCGCGTTGATCACCCGGGCGTCCTCGCCGACGGTCGTGTCCGTCAGCGTGCAGCCCGGGCCCACCTCCGCCCCTGCGGCCAGACGGGTGGCACCGTGCAGCTGCGTGCCCGGATGGACCACGCTGTCCGGCTCGAACGTCACCGTCGCGTCGATCCACGTCGAGGACGGATCCACCACCGTGGCGCCCGCGAGCATCGCGCGCTCCAGCAGACGGCCGTTCAGCAGCCGGCGGGCCTCCGCCAGCTGCACACGGTTGTTGATGCCCAGGATCTCCCGGTGGTCCGCCGCCACCGACGCACCCACCCGGTGGCCGGCGGCGCGCAGGATGCCCAGCACGTCCGTCAGGTACTCCTCGCCCTGGCTGTTGTCCGTCCGCACCTGCGTCAGCGCCTCGGCCAGCAGCTTGCCGTCGAACGCGAAGACACCCGAGTTGATCTCGCCGATCGCCCGCTGCGCGTCCGAGGCGTCCTTGTGCTCCACGATCGCCTCCACGGCGCCGTCCGCGCCGCGCACGATCCGGCCGTAACCCGTGGAGTCCGGCACCTCGGCCGTCAGCACGGTGACGGCGTTGCCGTCGGCGGTGTGCGCGCCGGCCAGGGCCCTGAGCGTCTCACCCGTCAGCAGCGGGGTGTCCCCGCACACCACCACGACCGTCCCGTCCAGCTGCCGCCCCAGCTCCTCCAGCGCGATACGCACGGCGTGCCCGGTGCCGTTCTGCTCGGCCTGCACCGCGGTGCGCACGGTGGGCGCCACCTCGGCCAGATGCGCGGTGACCTGCTCACGGCCGTGCCCCACCACGACGACGAGGTGCTCGGGGTCCAGCTCCTGCGCGGCGGTCACGACGTGCCCCACGAGGCTGCGCCCGCAGATGGCGTGCAGCACCTTCGGGGTCCGGGACTTCATGCGGGTACCCTCACCCGCTGCGAGGACGACGACGGCTGCGGGGCGGTTGACGCTCACGGCATGGGCCCTTCGGCGTTGGGGGCGGAACGCCCTGAAGGATACCGAGGGGTCATCGGGGGTTAACGCAGCCGGGGCCCGGCGTGATCACCGGGCCCCGACATTTGGCGCAGCTCCCCTGTCTGGGTTCGAACCAGAAATAAGCGGGTCAAAGCCGCTCGTGTTGCCCGTTACACCACAGGGGATGGCGAAGTCGACTAAACGGACATTTGGTCATCCGTGGCGACGACAGCCTCCACTATGCCGTACCAGGACCCTTCGATGCGACGGTACAAGTCGGCACCCTGTCGGACCCGGACGGCCAGACACCCGTGATACTCGCTGCCGGTGTTCTTGCGGACGGTCTTGGGGTTGTGCTTCTTGAGCGTGGTCTTGTCGAAGGCCGAGGGTCCGGCGCCGACGAGATCCGACCAATACTGCTGAGCTCCAGGGACGTCTGCAGACTCGTGGATCTGGACCCTGAATCGGAGGCGCTCACGGGCGACCCCAAGAAGCCCGAGCCAGGCCAGGAACATCTTGATCATGTCCGGATCGCTGTTGATGAACACCACGGACTCGCCCATCCGATACGGCTTGCTCTTGGTGCCCTCGGCCCAATAGAGCCCCACCCCCACCAGGAATAGTTCGCGGTCGGAGAGTTCGCCGATTCGCTCCGCTGCGGCCCTCTTCACCTGCTGGCGTTCCTCGTCGCGTACCTGTAGTTCGTGATCCCAGCGAGCTCTGCCCGCGAGCTGGGCCTGCTCGGATCTTGACCGCCTGGGCTCGGGCTTGGGCAGGTCGCGCACCCAGAGGGAGATCGACCCCTTCGAGACGCCCAGCTCCAGCTGGATCTCGTCGTACGTCCTGCCTTCTCGGCGCAGCTCCCGTGCCTTCGCGCGGAGGTCGTCCTTGGCGTTGGGGCGTCGTGTCCACGCGGGTGGCGGCTCGCCCTCCACGAGTCGTCGTACGAGGTTGCTGTTGCTGACCTTCAGGCGGTCGCGGATCTGGCGCAGGCTGAGGCCTTCGCGGCGGAGGGCGATTGCCTTCTCGCGGAGTTGCTCGTAGGTCGCCGAGCCCTGGAGGAGACCGCCGAGGCCGTCGCCGTCGCGGCGTTGGGGTTCGTTCATGGCGGTGATCCTTGTCCGGTTTCCGGACATGCGGGTGGGAACAGGGGTCGATCACCTGTTCCGGTGATACTGGCGGGTTTCGATGCCGGTCACTCGGAATGTTTGACAGTCCGAGAGGAGCCGCGCCGCCGTCATGCGCCGGACCAGGCAGGAGTGTCGGTGCCGTGTGGCAAGCTGGGGTCGCACGACGGGGGAGGTACGACACCATGCACGGACGCGATCAGGCGCCCGCGGGTATGGCGCCGGATCCGCGTGCCGAGTGGAGCTCGGCCGCGGACCGCACGGCGCCGCCCATGCCACGGCGAAAACGCGACGGCATCCTGCCGGCCGTCGCCGCGGCGCTCTCCGTCCAGGGGGAGACGCTCACCTGCACCGGCGTGAAGTCGGAGCCGGCCCCGGTGCTGCACCCGCTGGTGCAGGACTTCCTGGACACGCTGACCAGCGCCCACCGCGAGCGGCACACCGGTCGCTGCCCGGAGGCGGTGCTGCTGTCGCGGCATCTCACGGCGTACGAGACGACCCGCGGCAAGCGGGCCGCGAAGAAGCCGCTGTCGGCGGGCGAGGCCCGCCGCGCCCTGAAGCACGCCAAGCTGACCGCCCGCCACATCCGCGAGGACGGCGATCCCGCCCACGGGGCCTTCGCGCCGCCGTGCCGCTCCTGTACGGCGCTGCTGGCCCATTTCGGCGTCCGGGTCGTGAACCCCGCGGCCGGCCAGGACTGAGGGGAGCACCATGCGCAAGTCGGCACAGCAGACGGACACGGCCACCCGGTTCACCCGGCCGACCGAGACGGCGCTGCGGGCCGCGGGCTGGCAGCCCGGCCGGTGGGACGCGGCGCGCGCGGAGGCGTGGGCGGACGAGCTGCGCGCCCATATGTCGTCGGGCGGCCACGTCCATCTCGTGTTCCCCGCGGCGATCGAGGCGTGGGCGGAGTTCGGCGGGCTGCGGATAGCCGGGCAGGGGCCGGGCCGCCATATCGCGCCGACGCCGTTCACCGTCGACCCGCTGTACGGACTGCATCTCGCCCGCACGCTCAGCGACCTCGGGCAGGCCCTGGACACCCGGCTGTGCCCGCTGGGTGAGGAGCAGGGCCACGCCCAGGGCGCGGGCAGCGCCCTGCTGGCCATCGACGAGGAGGGCCGGGTCTACAGCCTCGACCACACGGGCGACTGGTATCTCGGCGCGGACCTGGACCAGGCGCTGGAGACGCTGGTCACGGGCACGATGCCGGCGCGTCTGGCGACGTAGACGGGGGCCGTCGGGTCCCCGGCCGCGCGTACCGGATCCCCGGCCGTGCGGGCCCGGTCGCCAGATCCCCGGCCGCGCACCCGGTCAGCGGGTCACGCGGCCGGGCCCGGCAGGATCGCCGAGACGCGGAAGCCTCCCTCGTCCGTGTGACCCCACACGCACGCCCCGCCCAGGGCCGTGACGCGCTCCTTCATGCCCACCAGGCCGTTGCCGCCGCTGGGCAGGTGCGCGTCCGCGGCGACCGAGTCGGCGGGGCCGTTCACGATCTGCACCGCCACCTCCGACACCCGGTGCGCGAGCCGGACCCGGACCTTCGCCCCGGGCGCGTGCTTGTGGACGTTCGTCAGGGCCTCCTGGACCACCCGGTAGACCGTCTGCTCCACGTCGGGCCCGTATGAGGCCTGCTCGCCGTCGACCGTCAGCTCCACGGCCATCCCGGCCTCCTGGGACTCCCCCACCAGCGCGTCCAGCTCGTCCAGGCACGGCCCGTGCCCGTCCGCCGCCGGCTCCGGCGCGGCCCCCAGTGCGGAGGCGCCCGCGGGCGGTACCGGCGCCTGGGCCCGTACCGTCCCCTCGGCGGTGCGCAGTACGCCGAGCATCTCCCGTAGCTCCGTCAGCGCCTGCCGGCCCATGTCGCCGACCAGCGCCGCGTTCCGTACGGCCTTGTGCGGGTCCTTGACGGCGACCGCCTCCAGCGCCGCCGCGTGCACCACCATCAGGCTCACCCGGTGCGCGACCACGTCGTGCATCTCGCGGGCGATGCGGTTGCGCTCCTCGCTGCGGGCCCACTCCGCGCGCTCCTCGGCGCGGTCGGCCAGCAGGGACAGCTCCCGCTCCAGACCGTCGGCCCGCTCCCGCAGGCTCTCCACGAGCCGGCGCCGGGCTCCGGCGTACAGGCCGAGAAGCAGCGGCGGGGCCGTCATGCCCAGCGACATGAGCCCCGCGATCATCGCCACCACCCACAGCGGCTGGTCCCTGCCCTCCTCGCGCAGGGCGTCGCTCATCCGGATCAGCGTGACGACGAACACCGCCAGCAGCGACATCGACGCCAGCAGCCCGGTGATGCGCCGCGGCACCTCGGTGGCGGCGAGGGTGTAGAGGCCGACGACGAGCATCAGGTAGCCCATGTCGGCGGGCAGGATCGCGATGGCCACCAGGACCACGGCGATCGGCCACCGCCGCCGTAGCAGCAGCAGCCCGCCGGCCACGAAGCCCAGCAGCACGGCCGCCACCACCGGGATCCCGGTCTCTCTTGCCCGGTCCGCGCCCAGTACGGCGCACTCGATCGCCGACAGCAGCGCCAGCGTCAGGTCGAACACGAACGACCGTGGTCGCTCCCACCACCAGAGCCGGGTGGGACTTATGCCCCTCCCGGCGGAATCTGCCCCCGTCGCAGTCATACGACCAGCGTACGTGTGCTCCCCGGAGGAAACCTCGGGGTTTCCCGCCGCGGTGGGAAACCCTCCGGATCTCCGCACGCGTGCGGGCCCGGCCGCCCCGCCTTCTCCGCCAAGCGGCTGTACGAGACGGGCCTGCGGAAGGGGCCGTCCACCGGCAAGGGCCACTTCGCCTGGATCGCCGCCGAGGAGCTGA
>NZ_JBFAXR010000179.1:0-13890 GCF_040680895.1 Streptomyces sp. NPDC051940
GCGCTCGGCCGGCTACAACGCGGGCATCTGGGCCTGGAACTTCGACCGGGCGCTCTACCAGTTCAACGAGGTCACCGGCGGCCACGGCACCCGCGTCAATCTGACGCAAACCAGTTATGATAGATAGCGTCATACTGACGAAAATGGACGTGCCCGAACAGAAAGGGTTGGTGCTGTGACCACCGCCCAGGACCTTGACGTGACGCCGACGCCGCTCGCCCTGCTGCTGCTCGGCCGCGAGGCCGACCCCACGAGCGAGCGCGGCGTGGACTGCCCCGGCGACCTCCCCGCCCCGTCCGACCCGGACCTGGTGGAGCGCGCGCGGGCGGCCAAGGAGAAGCTCGGGGACAAGGTCTTCGTCCTCGGACACCACTACCAGCGGGACGAGGTCATCCAGTTCGCCGACGTCACCGGCGACTCGTTCAAGCTCGCGCAGAAGGCGGCCGCCCGCCCGGAGGCCGAGTACATCGTGTTCTGCGGTGTGCACTTCATGGCGGAGTCCGCGGACATCCTGACGAACGACGCGCAGCAGGTCGTGCTGCCCGACCTCGCCGCCGGCTGCTCGATGGCCGACATGGCCACCGCCGAGCAGGTCGCCGAGTGCTGGGACGTGCTGACCGAGGCCGGTATAGCCGACGTCACCGTGCCCGTGTCGTACATGAACTCCTCCGCCGACATCAAGGCGTTCACCGGCAAGCACGGTGGCACCATCTGCACCTCCAGCAACGCCGAGCGCGCCCTGGGCTGGGCCTTCGAGCAGGGCGAAAAGGTGCTCTTCCTGCCCGACCAGCACCTCGGCCGCAACACCGCCGTACGCGAGATGGGCATGTCGCTGGACGACTGCGTCGTCTACAACCCGCACAAGCCGAACGGCGGCCTCACCGCCGAGCAGCTGCGCGACGCGAAGATGATCCTGTGGCGCGGGCACTGCTCCGTGCACGGGCGTTTCTCGCTGGACTCCGTCAACGAGGTCCGCGAGCGCATCCCGGGCGTCAACATCCTCGTCCACCCCGAGTGCAAGCACGAGGTCGTCGAGGCCGCGGACTACGTCGGGTCCACCGAGTACATCATCAAGGCGCTCGAGGCCGCCCCCGCCGGCTCCAAGTGGGCCGTGGGCACCGAGCTGAACCTCGTCCGCCGGCTGGCGAAGCAGCACCCGGACAAGGAGGTCGTCTTCCTCGACCGGACCGTGTGCTTCTGCTCGACGATGAACCGCATCGACCTGCCGCACCTGGTCTGGGCGCTGGAGTCGCTCGCCGAGGGCAAGCTGGTCAACCGCATCGAGGTCGACAAGGAGACGTCCGACTTCGCGAAGCTGGCCCTGGAGCGGATGCTCGCCCTCCCGTAAAGCAGGCCCAGCCACATAGCGGGCCCAGCCACATGGCAGTCCCCCTCTACTCTCGGGCAATCCCCTTGCCCCGCGCCCCCCTTCCAGGTGTTGGATGGGGGGCGTGATCTTGCGCCCGCTTCGCGACACCCGGGACGACGCCGAGACCGTGCTCGCGGTGAAGGCCGCGTCCTTCGGGTCGCCGCTCGCGGACTGGCCGGAGGTACGGACCGTCCGCCACCGCAGCCGCGTCCGCCACTTCGCCCGTACGGACCCCGGCGGCAGCTGGCTCGCGCTGGACGACGAGGGGCGGGCCGTCGGCGCCGCCCTGTCGTCGGTCCGGGAGGGCACCTGGGGGCTGTCCTTTCTGGGCGTGACGCCCGAGGCCCAGGGCAAGGGCGTGGGGAAGGCGCTGCTGCGCCGGTCGCTGGAGTACGGGCGGGGGTGCCTGCGGGGGATCATCTGCTCCTCCACGCATCCCGCCGCCGCGCGCTCCTACCGGGCCGCCGGGTTCACGCTGCACCCCGCGATGGAGCTGTCCGGCACCGTGGACCAGGCCCGGCTGGCCGCCCCGGACGGTCCGGTGATCGAGGGCGGTCCGAAGCACCGGGACATGCTCGACTCCGTGGACCGGGCGCGGCGGGGCGGCGCGCACGGACCGGACCACGAGGAGCTGATGCGGCACTACCGGCTGATCGTGGCCGACGATCTCGCGGGCAGCGGCTACTGCTATCTCGGCGACGGCTGGGTGGAGTCCCTGTCCGCGACCTCGCGGCGGATAGCGACAAGGCTGCTGACGGCGGCCCTGCTCAGCTTCGACCCCGGCGCCCCGGCGTCGGTCTCCGATGTCACCGCCGAGCAGGAGTGGGCGGTGGACGTGGGGCTGGCGGCCGGGCTCACGGTCGCCAACTCCGGCTTCGTCTGTCTACGCGGGATGCGGCCGCCGACGCCGTGGATCCCGTCGGGAGGGTTCCTGTGAGCGTGACGGCTGAGACGTCCACGGGCGTCAGGGGCGAGGCTCCGCTGCTGCACACCGGGCGCCGGATAGCCGGTGCGGCCGTGCCCCTGTATCTGACCCTGATCGCCTCCACGGCCGCCGCGCTGGTGGACACCGCGGTCCTCGGCCGGCACGGGACGGCCTCGCTGGCGGCGTTCGCCGTGGCGATGGGTGTGTACGGGCCCGCCACGGCGGCCGTCGCCTCCGCGGTCCGGGGCGTGATGCCGTACGTCGCGGAGAAGCGCGACGACGCCGAGGCGCTGCGGCCACTGATCCGTCATGGGATCTGGCTCGCGGTCGCCGTGGGGCTGCTGGGGGCGGCAGCGGTGGCGGCGCTGCCGCTGATCGCCCGCGCGTCGGGCGTACCGGCCGCCACGCGCGCGGAGTTCGGGGTGTTCCCGTGGCTGCTGGCGGCGGCGGTGCCGGTCGTCGCGCTCAGCTCGTCGGCCGCGTCGCTGCTGATCGGCCTGCAGCGCAACAAGCTCGTGATGCGGGCCGGGCTCGCGGGCACGGGGGCGGCGGTCACGCTGTCCCTCCTCCTCGTCCCCCGCTGGGGACTGCCCGGCGCGGGCGTCGCGATGATCGCCTCGGTCGGCGTCAACGCCGGGGTCGGGCACTGGGCGCTGCGCCGTAGGACGGTCCTCGCGGACGCGCCGATCGGCTTCGGGGCGCCGCAGCCGCGGGAGGTGCTCCGGCTCGCGGGGGTGGGTATCCCGCTCGCCGCGACGATGCTCGTGAAGTTCGGCGTGCTGGGCGTCCTCGCGGTGGCCGCGGCGCGGGTCGGCACGGCGGAGGGCGCGGCGCACGGCGTGGCGATCTCGCTGGTCAACCTGATGTTCGTGGCGGCGGTCGCGGTCGGCCAGACGATCGTGCCGCTCGTCGCTGCGGATGTGCCGGCCGCGCGGCGGACGGTGCTCGCGGGGGTGGGCGTGGCGGTGACCGCGGTCGCGACGCTCGCGGCCGTCGCCTTCGCGGTGCGGTTTCCGCTGCTGCGGGTCTTCACGTCGGACGCGGCGGTCCGCGACCTCGTCGTCGGCCTGCTGCCGTTCGTGGGCCTGGCGGTGCTGAGTGACGCGGCGCAGGCGGTGATCGGTTCGGGCCGGATCGGCCTGAAGGAGACGGGCTCCACGTTCCTGGTCTTCGCGGCCGTGTACGGGGTGCTGGCACTGGCGTCGGTGCCTCTCGCCGCGGCGGGCGGCCTCGACGCCCTGTGGGCGGCCCTGGCCTGCGCGAACGTGGCGCTGATCGCGGGCCAGACGTGGGTGTTCCGGCGGGCGTCGGTGCGTAGGTGACAGCCGTACGGGACGGGGTCGTTGCCCGGTCCCGGCAGTGTGGGGGCGTGGACGCTTGCGTGTCTGCCCCTGGTGGGGACGGGGGCACAGGCTGTAGATCATCCGGTATGGAGAACATCTGGCCGATCACCGGCCCGATCATCGCGGTGGGCTCACTCGCGAGCCACACACTCGTGCGGCTGCTGTACGGCGCCTGGTGCAGAAGGCGGGTTCGCGCGGGACGGCAGGTCCGTGTCTGGTGCGAGATACACGGGTTCGCCCCGCCGTATCCACGGCGCTTCGTGCGCGCCCGGGCCGTGCTGCTGCCCGGCGAGGGCGTCGTGGAGCTGCGGCCTTACGGACGCGATCCGCTGCGGGTGCCCTGCGGCGGCATGGCACTGGGTGTGACCAAGCGGCGACCGGGCCGGCGGGAGGTCGACTACCTCCCCGCACCGGGAGCCGGCGTGATCCGTCTCTCCACGGCGGCCCCCACCATCGGCGCCCTGCTCATGATGCTCGCCGCACCGGGGCCGGTGGACACCGACCGGGAGCCGGTGGACGCAGACCCCCGGCCCGCGCCCCAGCCCCGACCCGGTGCGCCGGTATGGCGGTTCCTGGGCGGGGCTCCCCTGGTGACCCTGCTGCTCGGTGCCGCGCTGTGGCTGCCGCCCGCGCACGTGTACGGGCTCGGGCACACCGTCACCGCCACGGTGGTCACCGCGCCCGGGATCGACGGGGACTGCCGGATCACCTGGCGCGACCCGTGGGACGGCACGGAACAGCGGGACACCCGCTACTGCGGCGACCGCAAGCCCGGCGCCACCATCGAGGTCATCGCCCTGGACTGGCCCCTGCGCGGTTCCTCCTCGGGCAAGGTGTTCCCGCTGGCCCTGTGGGGGTTCATGTCCGCCATGTGCCTGCTCGTCGGCATCATCGAGGCCCTGACCCGGGGAATCGCCGACGCCCGCGCCTGGCCCAACAAAGCAGCGAGCCCGCCGGTGGGACCGCAGGTCGCGGTCCCACCGGCGGGCTGACGAGCCGGGGTCAGACGCCCGCCGGCTCCGCCGTCTCCTGCGCGGCGGGCTGCTGCGGGAGCACGCCCGCCTTCGCCGCCCGGCGCGCCGCGCGCTTGGCGCGGCGGCGCTCCTTGCCCAGCTCCACCATCGCGTACAGCGTCGGCACCAGCAGCAGCGTCAGCAGCGTGGAGGAGACCAGGCCGCCGATCACGACCACCGCCAGCGGCTGCGAGATGAAGCCGCCGTCGCCCGTGATCGCGAGCGCCATCGGGGTGAGGGCGCAGATCGTGGCGAGGGCCGTCATCAGGATGGGGCGCAGCCGGTGCCGGCCGCCTTCGACGACCGCCTCGACCACGCCGTAACCCTGGTCGCGGTACTGGTTGATGAGGTCGATCAGCACGATCGCGTTCGTCACCACGATGCCGATCAGCATCAGCATGCCGATCAGGGCGGGGACACCCATCGGCGTACCCGTGACGATCAGCAGGCCGATCGCGCCCGTGGCCGCGAACGGGATCGACACCAGCAGGATCAGCGGCTGGATGAGCGACCGGAAGGTCGCGACCAGCAGCATGAAGACGATCGCGATCGCCGCGAGCATCGCCAGGCCCAGGGAGGCGAACGCCTCGTCCTGGTCGGAGGAGACACCGCCGACGGAGATCGTGACGCCGTCGGGAAGGTCCTTCTCCAGCTCCTTGATCTTCGACTGGAGCGCCGAGTTGACCGCGCCCGTGTTGTCACCGGTCGGCTTCGCCGTGATCGTCGCGGCCCGCGCCCCGTCGATCCGGGTCTTCTGCACGGGTCCGGCGACCGTCTCGACGTTCGCGATGTCGCCCAGCTTCACCGGGCCGGCCGGCGTGAGCAGCGTGAACGCCTTCAGCTCGGCCTCGGTCGTGGCGCCCTTCGCGGACTTCACCACGACGTCCAGCTTGGTGTCGTCGATCGTCGCCTCGCCCGCGTCGGCCCCGCGCACGGCCTGCGTCACCGCCTGGCCGAGCGTGAACTCCGTGAATCCGTACGCCGCCGCCCCGGGCTTCGTCGTGACGGAGATCCGCGGGACGCTCTGCGCCAGGTCGGAGGTGACGTCCGTGACGTCGTCGAGCTTCGCGACCTCGGCCCGTACCTCGTCGGAGACCTTGCGCAGCTCCGCCTCGTCGGCGGACTTCACCACGACCTTCAGGTCCTGGTTGCCGAAGCCGTCGCCCGCGGCGACCGTGGCCTGGCCGATGCCGTCGCCGAGCTTCTTCAGCCCGGAGCGCAGCACGTCCATCACCTTCGTGGAGTCGGCGTCCTCGTCGAGCTTCAGCTGGAACGACGCCTGGTTGGCGCTCGTCCCGCCGCCGAACGCGGCCAGCCAGCCGGAGGAGCCGACGGTGACCTGGTAGTCCTCGACGCCGTCCGTGTCCTCGATCAGGCCCTCGATCTGCTTCGCCGCGGCGTCGGCCGCGTCCAGGCTGGTGCCGGGCGCCAGCTTCTGGCTGATGCTGAGGACTTCCTGGTCGCCCTGGTCGAAGAAGTTCGTCTTCAGCTGCGGCACCAGGCCGAACGTGCCGACGAGCACGGCCACGGCGATGAGCACGCTGGTGAGGCGGCGGCGCGTCGCGAACCGCAGCACGGGGACGTACACGCGCTGCAGGACGCTGCGCGACTCCTGCGCCTCCGCCTTGGCGCGGATCGCCTCCACGCTCTCACCGTCCCCGGGCTTCGGCGCCCGCATGAACCAGTACGACAGCACCGGTACGACGGTCAGCGACACCAGCAGCGACGCGAGCAGCGCCACCGTCACGGTGATCGAGAACGGGCCGAAGAACGCGCCGACCATGCCGCCCACGACCCCGATGGGGAGGAAGACCGCGACGGTCGTCAGCGTGGAGGCGGTGATGGCGCCGGAGACCTCGCGTACGGCGGTGATGATCGCCTGCGTACGCTCCGTGCCGTACGCCAGATGCCGCTTGATGTTCTCCAGGACGACGATCGAGTCGTCGACGACGCGGCCGATGGCGATGGTCAGCGCGCCCAGGGTGAGCATGTTGAGCGACATGTCGCGCGTCCACAGCACGACCAGCGTGATCACGACGGACAGCGGGATGGACACCGCGGTCACCAGCGTGGAGCGCAGGCTGACCAGGAAGACGAGGATCACGACCACGGCGAAGGCGAGGCCCAGCATGCCCTCGGTGGACAGCGCCTCGATGGCCTTGGAGACCTGCGGGCCCTGGTCGGAGACGACGGTCAGCTCCGCGCCCGTGCCCAGGTCCTTCTCCAGCTCCGGCAGCTTGTCCTTGACCGCGTCGGAGATGGCGACGGCGCTGCCGTCCTGGCCCATGGTGATGACGATGCCGAGGCTGGGCTTCCCGTTGGTGCGGGTGACGGAGACGATGTCCGTCGGCTCCTCGGTGACTTCTGCGACGTCGCCGAGGCGTACGGGCTCGCCCTTGCCGGTCGGGGAGGCGATCCGCAGGTCCTGGATCTGGGCCAGGGACGTGTAACCGCCGCCGATCTGCACGGTCTTGCTCTGGCCGCCCTCGCTGAACGCGCCGGCCGGCACCGAGGCGCCGCCCGCCTGCAGGGCCTGGCCGACGGCAGCGCCGTTCAGGCCCGCGCGCGCCAGCTTCGCGTCGTCGACGGTGACCGCCACGACCCGCTCCTGCACGCCGTCCACGGTCACCTGGCCGACGCCGTCGATGTCCTTCAGGACCGGCACGGCGTACGTGTCGAGCTTGTCGGCCAGGGTCTTGTTGTCGTCGGTGTCCGAGGCCGCGGCCAGGACGACGGCCGGGATGTCGTCGGTGGAACCGGCGATGACCTGCGGGTCGACGTCGTCGGGCAGCCGCGGGCGGACCCGGTTGACGGCCTGCTGGATGTCGGCGGTGAGGCGGTCGACGTCGTCGCCGTAGTCGAACTGCGCCATGATCACCGCGGAGCCCTCGGAGGCGGTGGCGGTGGTGCCGGTGATGCCGTCGACGCCCTGGAGCCCGTCCTCGAGCGGCTCGACGACCTGCTTCTCCACGGCGTCGGGCGCGGCGCCCGGGTAGGGGGCCAGCACGGACACGACCGGGAGGTCGATCGGCGGCAGCAGGGTCTTCTTCAGCTGGGGGATCGCGATCGCACCGAACGCGATGGCCACGACGGCCATGAGCGCGATGAGGGCACGCTGCTTGAGGCTGATTCTGGACAGCCAGGACATGGTCTGTGGGGTTCTCTTCCGTAACGGGGACAGAGCGGTGACCGCAGAGTCTTCACGCGGCCCCTACACCCTTGCGCACGCCCGGCCCCGCCACGTCCACCCGGAGGTGGGACCTGGCCCCTGACATGTACCGCAACCGCAGTACGCGCGTTCACTCCGTGGTCGGACACCCACCGCCCGGCCGCCGCCGCGCCGGGTGCATCGGCGCTGCGCGCCTCGTCCTCAAACGCCGGACGGGCTGGGATCGGTGCCGGCCCCGCCGTAAGGCTCCGGACGCGCGCTGCGCGCCTCGGGGTCCAACGCCGGGTGGGCTGTGGGGCGTCACCGGCGCCCAGGCAGCACGGCGGAGACCCCGCATCCAGCCCGTCCGGCGTTTGAGGACGAGCGCCGCCAGGCGCGATGCGGCCGCAGGCCGCGACGGGGGCCCGGGGGCGGAGCCCCCGCAGCGGAAGGTGACCCGGGGGCGCTACGCCCCGGGGCGGACCAGCCCCGTCTCGTACGCGATGACGACCAGCTGCGCCCGATCCCGCGCCCCCAGCTTCGCCATAGCCCGGTTGACGTGCGTCTTCACCGTAAGCGGCGAAACCGCCAACCGCTCCGCGATCTCATCGTTCGACAGCCCACCGCCGACCGACGCCAGCACCTCCCGCTCGCGCCCCGTGAGGGACGCAAGCCGGTCCTCCCCCGCCGGGGACACGGCAGAGGCAGGCGCCTCCCCCGACGCCAGGAACCGCTCGATCAACCCCCGCGTCGCCGAAGGCGACAGCAGCGCCTCACCACCGGCCGCCACCCGGATCGCCTGCAGCAGCTCCTGCGGCTCCGCCCCCTTGCCGAGAAACCCGGACGCCCCCGCCCGCAGCGCCTCCACGACGTACTCGTCGACCTCGAAGGTCGTCAGGATCACCACCCGGACCCCGGCGAGCGAGGGATCGGAGGTGATCGACCGGGTGGCGGTCAGACCGTCCACCCCCGGCATCCGGATGTCCATGAGCACCACGTCCGCCCCCTCCTCGCGGACGAGCTTGACGGCCTCCGCCCCGTCGGACGCCTCACCCACGACCTCGAGGTCGGGCTCGGAGTCCACCAGGATCCGGAACGCACTGCGCAGCAGCGCGTGGTCGTCCGCGAGCACCACCCGGATCACCGTTCCACCCTCTCCCGGCCCTGCGACGGCCGCGGCAGCGGCAGCCGCACCTGCACCTCGTACCCCGTCGCCCCGTCCGCCCGCGCCCCCGCGCGGCAGCTGCCGCCGAGGGCCGCGGTGCGCTCCCGCATGCCGATCAGCCCGTGGCCGCCGTCGGCGTGCGCGTCCTGCGGGCCGCGGCCGTCGTCGGTGACGGTGACCTCCAGGGAGCCGTCGCGCTGGACGACCCTCGCCTCCACGCGGGCCGCGGGACCCGCGTGCTTGTGCACGTTGGTGAGCGCCTCCTGCAGTACGCGGTACGCCGTGAGGTCCACGGCCTTGGGCAGCGCGCCCGGCACGGACAGCTCGACGGCGACCGGCACCCCGGCCCGTACGAAACCGTCGACGAGCTGGTCGAGCAGCCCGAGCCCGGGCGCGGGCTCCTTGGGCGCCTTCGGGTCGTCGGACTGGCGCAGCAGGCCCACCGTCGTACGCAGCTCCGCCAGGGCCGCCCGGCTGGCCTCGCGGACATGCGCCAGCGCCTCCTTCGCCTGGTCGGGGCGGGCGTCCATGACATGCGAGGCGACGCCGGCCTGCACGTTGACCAGGGCGATGTGGTGGGCGACCACGTCGTGCAGTTCGCGGGCGATGCGCATGCGCTCCTCGGTGACGCGGCGCCGCGCCTCCTGCTCGCGGGTGGCCTCGGCCCGCTCGGCGCGCTCCTTGATCGCCTCGACGAACGCGCGGCGGCTGCGCACCGCGTCGCCGACGCCGGCGGCCATGCCGGTCCAGGCGAAGACGCCGAGGTTCTCGTCGGCGTACCAGGGACGCTCGCCGAAGAACATCAGCGCAGCGGTCAGCACGCCGATGGTGAGAACCGCCAGCCGCCAGGTGGTGTGCCGGTCGGTGCGCGAGGCGACGGTGTACAGGGCGACGACGACGCTCAGCGCGATGGGCGAGCGCGGATCGCCCGCGGAAACGGTCACGTGGGCGATGGTGAGGCAGCCGGCCAGCGCGAGCACCGTACGCGGGGCGCGGCGGCGCCACACCAGGACACCGGACGCGGCGACGACCAGGCTGACCTCCAGCGGTCCGAGGTCGGCGGGCGGCGGGGAGCTGGGGCCGCGCGACGGGTGCACCGCGGCCAGGATGATCATCCCGAGCACGAACGCGGCCAGCACGGCGTCCGTCGCGCGGGGATGCGCCCGGAACCAGCGGCGGACGGCGGACAGCGTGCTCACGGTATGCAACGGTACGGGGCCCGGGGCCGCGGCGGAAAACGAGCGGCGAATCCCGTACGGGATCAGGCCCGCGAACGCCGCACGCCCCCGGATGTCCGGGGGCGTGCGCGGATCTGGAGCGTGGGGTTCCCCAGGGCGGCCGGGCGGGCCGGGGTCCGGGGTCAGCCGGGGATCAGTCCGTCCTCGCCGCTGAGCAGCCGGCGGACCTCCTCGAGCGTGGCGTCGGACGCGGGCAGGATCAGCCCGGACGGCTCCAGGGAGTCGTCCGGCAGCGGCGTACCCAGCTCGCGCACCTTGTCCAGGAGCTGGCCGAGGGTGCGGCGGAAGCCCGGCCCGTCGCCGTTCTCCATCTCCCTCAGCAGCTCGTCGTCCAGCTTGTCGAGCTCGGCGAGGTGGCTGTCGGCCAGCCTCACCTGTCCCTCCCCCATGATCCGTACGATCATGACGGCCTCCCGTTCCCCGTGGTCGCGGCCCGGCGCACCCGGCCTACTGCTTGTCGAAGCGCGGAGTGTCCTGGGTCTGCTGACCCTCCGGCCGGCCGCTGCCGCCCTCGATGGCCTGCTTCGGGGTGCTGCCGCCGGCCAGCTCCGACTTCATACGCTGCAGCTCCAGCTCGACATCCGCACCTCCGGAGAGCCGGTCGAGTTCCGCGGTGAGGTCGTCCTTGGCCATGCCGGTCGGGTCGTCGAGGGCGCCGGAGGCGAGCAGCTCGTCGATCGCGCCGGCCCGGGCCTGCAGCTGCGCCGTCTTGTCCTCGGCCCGCTGGATCGCCATGCCGACGTCGCCCATCTCCTCGGAGATGCCGGTGAACGACTCGGCGATCCGGGTCTGCGCCTGGGCGGCGGTGTAGGTGGCCTTGATGGTCTCCTTCTTCGTACGGAAGGCGTCGACCTTGGCCTGCAGCCGCTGGGCGGCCAGGGTGAGCTTCTCCTCCTCCCCCTGCAGCGTCTGGTGCTGCACCTCCAGGTCGCTGACCTGCTGCTGCAGCGCCGCCTTGCGCGACAGCGCCTCCCGGGCCAGGTCCTCCCGGCCCAGGGCCAGGGCCTTGCGGGCCTGGTCGTCGTGCTTCGCGCCCTGCGACTGCAGCTGGTTCAGCTGCAGCTCCAGGCGCTTCCGCGACGTCGCCACGTCGGCGACACCCCGGCGGACCTTCTGCAGCAGCTCCAGCTGCTTCTGGTACGAGTAGTCGAGGGTCTCGCGCGGATCCTCGGCCCGGTCCAGGGCCTTGTTGGCCTTCGCGCGGAAGATCATCCCCATCCGCTTCATGACACCGCTCATGGGCCTCGCGCGCCCCCTTCTAGCTTGATCGCCGACGGCTTCCGCTCCAGCAGAACCTTAAGAACCCACAGTACGGGCCCTGTCTCCATTACCGCACTGCCTGAGGCCAGATGCGCTCCTCCTGCAGGACGACTCGGGTACGTACGCCCCTCCCGCCCAGGGTGTAGGCGGCCGTAGGGGTCGACGCCGAGTGCCCCGTCCCCCTGCCCGGTACGCTCCGGCCCCCACCAGTGACACGCGTGCCGTTGCCGGATCGTTCCCGGCCGGCTCGTGGTCCACACCTCGGTACCCCGTATCCTGTGGAGTGTGTTCGGTAGCCGCTCCAAGGATGAGAAGGCCGCCCCGCCGCAGGATGCGGCCCCGGCGAGCCTGACGAAGTCGACCCGCGACCCGCAGGCGCCCAAGGGGCGGCCCACGCCCAAGCGCAGCGAGGCGCAGACGCAGCGACGCACGATGGCGACGCCCACCAACCGCAAGGAGGCCGCCAAGCGCGTACGCGAGGAGCGGCGCGCCGCGATGACCAAGCAGCGCGAGGCGCTCGCGGGCGGTGACGAGCGGTTCCTGCCCGTACGGGACAAGGGCCCGGTGCGGAAGTTCGTGCGCGACTACGTCGACTCGCGCTGGCACGCGGCGGAGTTCTTCCTGCCCGTGGCCGTGGTGATCCTGGTGCTCGGCATGATCGGGTCGCGGTCGTCCTCGCTGCTCACGCTCACCAGCGTGCTGTGGGGGGTCATGATCGTCGCGATGGTCGGCCAGTCGCTGCTCACGGCGCGGCTGCTGAAGAAGCAGCTGCGGGAGCGGTTCCCGAAGGAGAACCTCCGCGGCACGGTCTTCTACGGCATCATGCGGACGATGCAGCTGCGCCGGATGCGGCTGCCGAAGCCCCAGGTCAAGCGCGGCGAGAAGCCGTAGCCGCGGCGGCCCGCGCGGCTGCCGGAAAACCTGTGTGACCCAACGCCCCGCCCCCGGATAGCCTGCGACGCGATCGTCGCGGGTTGGACCGGGCGGCGGGGTTTCGCATGCCGTGCGTGCTGCGCCTGCCCGGGGTGAGGGAGGGTGTTGCGTGATGACGGAAAGCCTGTTCGCCGCGGGTGCGGAGGCGTGGCTCGGCAAGCTGGGCGCGCTGCGGGACGCGGTACGGCAGGAGCTCGTGGCCCGGCAGGTGGCGGAGCGGCTGCCCCGGCCGTCGGGGCTGCGGGTGCTGGACGTGGGGTGCGGCCAGGCCACGCAGGCGCTGCGGCTGGCGCGGGCGGGGCACGAGGTGATGGGTCTGGAGGCGGACCCGGCGATGCTGCGCGCGGCACGCGAGGCGGCGTCCGGTGTCGCCGGGCTGACCCTGGTCGAGGGCGACGGCCGCGACCTCGACGCGCTCTTCCCGGCGGGGTCCTTCGACGCGGTGCTCTGCCACGGGGTGCTGATGTACGTGCCCGAGCCGGACCCGTTCCTGGCGTCGCTGGTCCGGGTCGTGCGCCCGGGCGGCCTGCTGTCCCTCCTGGTCCGCAACGCGGACGCGCTGGCGCTGCGGCCGGCGCTTGCGGGGGACTGGGCGACCGCGCTGGCGGCCTTCGACTCCCCCACGTATCACAACCGCCTCGGCCTGGACGTACGCGCGGACCGCCGCGCGGACCTCACGTCGACACTGACCGCGCTGGGCGCGGAGGTCCGCGCGTGGTACGGCGTGCGGGTCTTCACGGACGCAGTCCCCGATGGCACGCGGCCGCCTTCGGCGGCGGAGTTCGAGCTCCTCCTCCAGGCGGAGGACCGCGCCTCGCGCACGGACCCGTACCGGGGGGTTGCGGCGCTCACGCACGTCTGCGCTGTGCGCGCGGGGGTGTAGGTCGGGCCTGCGCTGCGCGCGGTGCGGTTTGCGCTCGCGCTGGCTGACGCGGATCGGCGCTGCGCGCCTCGTCCTCAAACGCCGGACGGGCTTGATGGGTGCGGGTCGTGTTGAAAGGGTCCGGTCCCGCTGGCGCCTGCGGCGCGATTCGGCGCTTCGCGCCTCAGTCCTCAAACGCCGGACCGGCTGAAGGTGCGGTTGCGTCGGCTGACGCACTTCGGGCTTCGCCCGAAGTCCTCAAACGCCGGACGGGCTGAGAAGGGGGCCGGTCACGCTGGATCAAGTCGGTCACGCTGACTGAAGTCGGTCAGGCTGGACGAATGCTGGTCGGCCCGGCGGCCCGCGCCTGCAAGCATGGGGCGCTTTCGCCGGCGCAGCGCAGCGGAGCCGGCACAACCCGACCCGCCCACCGGACGACACACCCCGGCGCAGCGGAGCTGGCGCAACCCCACCGGGTCACCGAAGGCATCCCTCGGCTGAGCGCCAGCGGAGCCGATCGCTTCGCATCCGGACGGCGCAGCGCAGCGGAGCCGGCACAACCCCACCGGGACACCGCAGGCAACCCCCGGCGGAGCGTCAGCGGAGCCGATCATTGGGCGGCGCCCTGGCGCCG
>NZ_JBFAXR010000180.1:0-13802 GCF_040680895.1 Streptomyces sp. NPDC051940
CGAGGCCGTCGACGTCGAGCGGCACAACCTCCTGCACCCGGAGGAGGAGCAGCGCGTGCCGTACGTGACGCGCAAGCTCGCGGACGCGGAGGACGGCGCGACTGCGCCGTCCCACGCGCCCGGTACGCCCCTCAGTTGACGTTCCGCAGCAGCCACGCGTACACGTCGTGGCCCTCGGCGCCGCTGTACGTCCGCGACCACGCGTCGTGGTCGCCGTCCGGGTAGACGGTCAGCTCGGCGTCGCGCCGGGGCGGAGCCGGGCAGCCCTGCAGCGCCTGCAACGGCTCGATGCTGCCGGCCGAGTCCACCACGTCGTCGCCCTGGCTGTGGAACGCCCAGATGGCGACCTCGCCGAGCGCGCAGCCGGCCGTCCGCCACGCGGGCTGTCCGCTGCCGGCGATGGGCACCACGGCCGCGACGCGTTCCGCGCCGTGGTCGGCCACGTACTCCCAGACCCCGAAGGCGCCGCAGCTGAGCCCGGTGAGGTAGATCCGCCGGGGGTCGATGTCGTACGCGTCCACGGCGTAGTCGAGGAAGGCGTCGACCTCGTCGGGCGTCGTGCACGGGGAGGTGCCCGGCGGGTGGCCGAGGCCGTGCTGGGTCTCCATGGCGCAGGTGCCCCCGTGGGTCGCCTCGTCGCACGGCCTGTAGCGCGGGTCGTCGGCCGGGTTGGGGTGCTGCGGTGCGAGCACGACGAACGGGCGGTCGGCGGCCCAGCCGTCGCGGTCGATGTAGTACGGCACACCGGTGTCGAGCAGCAGCGGGAGTTCGGCGGCGGAGCCGTCGCCGTTCTCGCCGAAGCCGTTGAACGACACCAGCAGCGGAGACCCCGAGCCGGCGCCGTAGCCGGGCGGCAGGTACTCGTAGTAGCCCTGCGGTGCGGCGGTGGTGCCGGCCGGCCGGGCGGTGAGGCGTTCGTGCGAACCGGTGCCGATCAGATCGCCGCCGATGTCGCACAGGTCGGCGCCGAAGCCGGGGTGCGGTCCGTGGCTCTCGGCACCCAGGAACTCCAGGAAGATCCCCCCGGGTTGGTCGTCCCCCTGGGTGTCCCACACGGTCCGGTACGTCAGGTTCCCCCGGTCGCGCAGGACGATGCCGCCGTCGGAGTCGCGCACCGTGAACGGCTGGCCGGCCACGATGGTGGTGAACTCGAACAGGTCGCCCTCCAGATGCCGCGCCCCGGTCTCCTTGGTGACGGAGCGGGCCTCCACGGTGAAGAACCCGCCGGTCTCGGCACGGGTGTGCGTCTGCCGGACGGAGCTGACCTCGGTGAGGAAGAACGCGGACGTCTCGTCCCCCTTCCCCGCCCGGATGCTGTACGTCCCGCTGACCTCCTGGTGGAAGTCGACGGGATACCCGCAGTCGTTGTACGTGTAGTCCTCGGTGAACGCGTACCGCCCCTGCTCGGCCACGGTCGCCTGGGCCGGCTCGGCCACCACCCCCCAGGCAACCGCGGTCATGACACCGAGCAGCGCCGCCAATCTGCGCATCGCCCCTCCCTCGCATCGCTGTCGGCACGGTGAGGTCACCAGCGTGGCGGGGCGGGGGCGGTGCGTATCGAGTAGCGGCTACCTGTCTTCGGGCGCGCTGCGTACGTCGTCCGGCGGCCGAGGGGGTGCCGGTGCCGTCACGCCTGTTCGGACGGCTGTCTGCGCAGCACCAGGACGGCCGCGATCACCGCCAGGGCGGGGATCAGTGCGAAGCCGCAGAGCATGCCCAGTTCGACGGCCGGGGTCTGGCGTACCGTGCCCGAGTCCGAGGAGACGTAGCCCGAGAGCTGGAGTGTCAGGCCGTACAGGAACGGGCCCGCGGCCACGCCCAGGCCCTCGCCCGTCGTGAACACGCCCGACAGCAGGCCGGCTTGCTGCTCTCCGGTGCGTTCCGCGTCGCGGGCGATGCGGTGCGGCAGCATCGCGTACAGGTGCAGCAGCTGTCCGGCGTGGCCTGTCCCGGCCAGCAGCATCACCAGCAGTACGCCGGCCGACGGCAGGGCCGGGGCCGCCAGGAACAGCAGGGCTCCGGTGGCGAAGAGCGCCGAGGCGACGGTGTAGCCGCGGGCGCTGCCGATGCGGGCGTCGAGGCGCGACCACAGCGGCATCGTCAGCAGGTTCGGGGCCACGAACGCCGCGACGAGGGCGCCCAGGCCGAGGTCGCCGTCCAGTACGTGGTCGGCGAAGTACGGGGCGCCGGCGATCAGTACGCCCGTGCCGATCGACTGCAGGACGACGCAGTACAGGAGCGTCATGAACGGGCGGTTGGCGCGGGCCGCCGCGAACTGGCGGCGTACGCCCGGGAGGCCGGTCAGTACGCGGCCGTGAGGTGCGCGCGCCGAGCCGGCGAACACGGCCACGGCGCCGGCCGCCACGACCACGCACGCGAACACGCCCACCCAGCGGTGGCCGGCCACGCCGTCGCCGCCCGCGTCCACGATCGCCGGTCCGGCCACCCCGACCAGCAGCGCCGCCACGCCGATGACCGCCACGCGGCCGCCGACGAGCCGGACGCGGTCCTCCTGGCGGTCGGTGATCTCCGCGGGCATCGCGACGTACGGGACCTGGAAGAACGCGAACGCCGTCGCCGTGAGCAGGAAGGCGGCGGCGCAGAACCACGCGCCGGCGGTGCCGTCGGCGGGGCCGGCGAAGGTGAGCAGGAAGCCGGCGGCCACCGCGAGGCCGCCGGCGAGCACGTACGGCCTGCGGGCGCCCCAGCGGGTGCGGGTGCGGTCGCTGAGCCGGCCGGCCATCGGGTTCAGCACCGCGTCCCAGGCCTTCGGGGCGAAGACGACGGCGCCCGCGAGCGCCGCGCCGACGCCCAGGATGTCGGTGAGGTAGGGCAGCAGGAGCAGCCCCGGCAGGGTGGTGAACGTACCCGTCACGAGTGAGCCGGCGGCGTAGCCGGCGACCAGTCGGCGTGCGGGGGCCTTCGGCTGGGGGCCGGGTTTGCCTCGCAGCCTCACCCGGGGGTGTGCGGTGGTCATCTCGTCGGCTCCAGGCGGCAGTCCGCGCCCCAGGGGGATCCGGCCCCACCCGCCAGGGAGGGTATGCCCACCCCCGGGGCGAGGGGCGAGCCCTTGGAAGGCGGGGCCCGGGTACGGCAGACGCTCCCCGCCGATGCCTGGATCCGGCTAAAGCCCCAGCTGACGGGGGCGCGCGCCCGCCGCGCGGCCGGCCCCTGGGCGGTGCGCACGGCGGCCACCACCGGCGGTGCGCCGGACCGCCCCTGGCGCTGCGTACGGCCGCCGCCGACTGGGGCCGCGCCACGACGGCCGCCGCCACGCGCTCCGCGGGCTCGGCGAGCACCCCGACCAGCGGCAACGCCCGCCGCCCGGGGCCTTAAGGAACCCGGGAGCCGAGAGCGTCCGTACCGGGCGCAGTGCGCGGGAAGCCGATCCGGTTCGGCGTCCGGAACGCCCGCCGCGCGTGGCGGAGCATCTCCCGGCGTCCCCCGCGGGGATTCGCCCCCTGACCTGCGGGCATGTGGGGTGTCGTCGGGTGGGCTCCGGCCCTGCCGGGCCAGGGATTCGTGTTCGGCGTCCGGCACGCCCGCGGCGCGTGGCGGTGCACCTCCCGGCGTCCCCGCGGGGATTCGCCCCCCTGACCTGCGGGCATGTGGGGTGTCATCGGGTGGGCTGCAGGCCCCGCCGGGCCGGGGGTCCCGTGTTCGGCGTTCGGAACGCCCGCCGCGCGTGGCGGTGCACCTCCCGGCGTCCCCCGCGAGGATTCGCCCCCTGACCTGCGCGCATGTGGGGTGCCGTCGGGTGGGCTGCGGCCCTGCCGGGCCCGGGGTTCCGTGTTCGCCGTAAGGCACGCCCGCCGCGCGTGGCGGAGCACCTCCCGGCGTCCCCCGCGGGGATTCGCCTCCCTGACCTGCGGGTATGTCGGGTGTCGTCGGGTGGGCTGCGGGCCCCACCGGGCCGGGGGTTCCGTGTTCGCCGTCCGGAACGCCCGGAGGGCATGCCGTACCGGCCAGGCGGCTGCCAAGGGGCCGCGTACCAGGGCACCCAGCCGGGCCAGGCGGCCGCCGGCAGGCCGCGTGCCAGGGCACCCAGCCGGGCCAGGCGGCCGCCGGCAGGGCGCGTGCCAGGGCACCCGTGCCGGCCCCGCGGGCCCGGGCGGGCCCCCCGCCCACAGCCGCGTCGCGCCGGAGGCGCGTAGCTGCACTGCAAGTTGCTGCCACCGCCGCGCGCCTGGCAGCAGCCACACGACGCGGCTCACCATGGCACCCGGACAAGGAGAAGACATGACTGTGGAGAACGGCCCAGCCTCGATCCGGACGGTTCCCGGCAGCGCGGTCACGGGAACGTCCCATCTGATCCACCGGGCCCCCGTGGGGGACCGCTACTTCCTGCAGGCGCCCAGCCTCGGGGAGGAGAACTTCTCCCTCGCCGCGGAACTGCCGGTGGACCACCCGCTGTTCAACGACAACTCCGGGGTCTTCCACGACATGCTCGTGGCCACGGAGACCATCCGCGAGGTCGGCGAGTTCATCGGCCACCGGTACTTCTCGATCCCGGAGGACCGGCCGGGCCTGTTCTACCAGTTCACGCTGACCGTCACGGACGCGTCCGCCTGGCGCGCCGACCCCGTCCGCGACGCCGACCCCGTGCCGCTGACCTCGCATATCCGGGCCAGGCCCGCGAACGTGGTCAACGACGTACCCCGGGGCCTGGACTTCCAGCTGGACGTGTCCGTCGCCGACGCCCGCTGCGCCGAGGGCACCGCGAGGCTGGTGTTCCTCAACTCCAACGTGCACCGCAAGCACGTGGAGCACACCCGCCGCGCCACGCTGTCCACACCGGAGCTGGACGACTCCCCCGACGGGCCGCTCGTGCCCGTCGACCCGGCGGAGACCGGCCGGCGTTCGGCGCGGAACGTGGTGATCAGCGAGCCGATGCGGGCGGCGCAGGGCTGGCTGACCAGCTGGCTGCTCACCGAGAACGTGGACCCGGTGTTCGACACGGCCTCGGGACAGCTGACCGCACTGCACCTGCTGGAGGCGCTGCGCCAGTCGTCCCTCGTGGCGGCGGGGCGCGCGCACGGCCTCCGGGCGGAGTCGAGCACCCTCGGCTCCATCCAGGTCCACTTCCGCGGGCAGGCGGAGCTCGACCTGCCGCTGCGGTGCGTCGCCGTGGCCGGTCCGCTCGGCCACGACGCGGAGGGGCGCTCCTCGGTGCCGGTGACGCTGACCGTCACCCAGCGCCGGCGCTCGGTCGCGGAGGCACGCACCGTGGTGATCCAGGATCACTGAACGGCACGGCAGACAGGCGACGTCGAAGGCTGACTCCCATGCTCGGTTCGCGGTTCCGGATCCTGGGGCCGCTGGAGATCCGCAGTGACCCCGATCCGTCAGTCACCCACACGCCGCGCGCGGCGAAACTGCAGGTGGTCCTCGGCACCCTGGTGGTGCACGCGGGCGAGGTCGTCTCCGCCAGCCATCTCATCGACGAGCTGTGGCCGCAGGCGCCGCCCCGCACCGCGACCACCACACTGCAGGTGTACGTCTCGCAGGTGCGCAAGCTGCTGCACGACGCCGATCCCCGGGCCGGCCGCAAGGCGCTGGTGACACGCAGCCCCGGCTACGTGTTCGAGGCGACGCGCGAAGAGGTGGACGCCGCCGTCTTCGAGGACCTCTACACCCGTGGCGGCCATCTCCTGGCGGAGGCGGACTTCCCGGGCGCCGCGCGGCTGCTGCGGCTGTCGCTGGAGCAGTGGCGCGGCCCGCTGCTGTCGGGCGTACCGCACGGGGCGCTGCTGGAGAGCGCGGCCGTACGGCTGAGCGAGCTGCGGATGACCGCGCTGAGCGCCCGGATCCTGGCGGATCTGCAGCTCGGCCGGCACGCCGACCTCATCGCGGAGCTGCACGCGCTGGCCACCAGGCATCCGCTGCGCGAGGACCTGCACTCGCATCTGATGGTGGCCCTGTACCGGTGCGGCCGGCCGGCGGACGCCCTGCAGGTGTACGCGGCGCTGCGCCGCCATCTGCTGCAGGAGCTGGGCGTGGAGCCGGGCCCGCAGCCGCGGCAGCTGCACCAGCGCATTCTGGCGGGGGACGCCGATCTGCTGACGCCCAGCGGGGCCCGGCGGGTGGTGGCGGCCGGTCCGCCGCCGGCCCCGGGGCGGCTCGCCCCCGTGCGGGGGTTCGTCGGCCGCATGGCCGAGCTGGACGAGGCCGAGCGGCTGCTGCGCGAACTCCCCGCCGGTGCCCGGGTGGCGGTGGCCGGGATGCCGGGGTCCGGCAAGTCCGCGCTGGCCGTGCAGGCGGCGTGGCGGGCGGCCGACGCCTTCCCCGACGGGCAGTTGCTGGTCGACCTGGGTGCCTCCGGCGCGAGGCCGGTGACGGCCGGCGAGGCGGTGGCGCTGCTGCTGCGGGAGGCCGGCTCGGCGGACTCGGGCGCGGGGACGGAGGAGGCGCTGCGCGGGGTGCTGGCCGGTCCGCGGACGCTGCTGGTGCTGGACCACGTGTCCGCGGAGCCGCAGATCCGCCCGATCCTGCGGGCCGCCGCGGCGGGCTGCACGGTACTGCTGACCTGCCGCCGGCTGCCGGCCGGGCTGGAGGCCGTACGCACCCTGGAACTGGGGCCGTTGCGGACCGGCGAGGCGGTGGAGCTGCTGGCGGAGAGCGGCGGCACGAACGGCTCGCCGGCCCTGGCGGAGCTGGCGGCGCTGTGCGGCGGGCTGCCCGCGGCGCTGCGGGCCGCGCAGGTCCTGCTGGCGGAGCGGCCGCACTGGACACCGGCGACGCTGGCGATCCGGCTGCGGGACGAGGACACCCGGCTGTCGCTGCTGCGGGCGGGGGACATCGACGTGAAGGCGCTGCTGCTGGAGGCGTACGAAGCGGTGACGGCCGGGCAGCAGCGGGACTTCACCCTGCTGGGACTGCTGCCGCCGGGCGACTTCGCGGTGCGGCACGCCGCCGCCGTGCTGGGGCTGCCCGAGGAGGCGGCGCTCGTCGTGGTCGAAGGGCTGGCCGACGCGCGGCTGGTGGAGGCGACGGAGGGCGGCTACCGGATCCCGGAGCTGCTGCGCCTGCTCGCGGCCGGCCGGCTGGCCGCCCGCGCCGACCCGGCCGCCACCCGCGCGGCCACCCGGCGGATGTGCACGCAGTACGCGGAGGAGGCGGAGGCGGGCGGTGTCGTACCGGAGCTGCGCGGGGGTGCGCTGGTACGGCTGGTCCGGGCCGCTCACGACGCGGAGCTGTGGCCGCTCACGGTGCGGCTGGCGGCGGCGACGCCGTACGAGCAGTGGGGCGAGACGGACGCGGCCGCGGCGGTCTGCCGGATGGCGCTGCAGGCGGCGCGCCGTTGCGCCGACGGCGCCGCCGAGGCCCGGATGCTGCGCGTGCTCGGCGATCTGGCCTGGCAGCAGCGACGGCTGGGCCAGGCCCGCGAGTTGTACGGGCGGGCGCGGGCGGCGGCCGGTCAGGCACCGCACTGGGAGGAGTACGGGCGCTCCCTGGTGGGGCTGGCGGAGCTGTGCCTGGACGCGGGCGCGCGCGAGGAGGCGGGCAGCCTGCTGCGCTCCGCGCTGGCGGTGGTGGCCGACGCGGACGATCCGGCCACCGCGTACGAGGCGAGCCGGGCGATGGCGCTGCTCGCGCTGGAGTCGGCGGGCGCCGAGGGGTCCGCGGACGCGGAGCGGTGGTTCCGCCGCTGTCTGCGGCTGGCGGAGCAGCTCGACGACACCCGGCTGGAGTCCTTCGCGCGCCGCTCGCTGCGGGCGCTGGCGGGGGAACAGGGCGAGCCCCATCCGTGGGCGCTGGAGATCCGGCCCGGGCTGTGGCGGCTGCGTCCGCGCACGGCCCGCCGGTGAGGAGGGAAGCCATGCCGGTCGTCGCCCCGCTGGTCGGGCGGGAGCTGGAACTGACCACCCTGTGCGGGATGCTGAAGGCGCCGGGGCCGCTGCTGGTGACGGTCACCGGTCCCGGCGGCGTCGGCAAGAGCGTGCTGGCCGAGGCGGCGGCGGCCGAGGCGGGCACCGGATTCGCCGACGTGGTGTGGGCCGCGGACGTGGAGCAGGGTGCGGAGCTGCCGGACGCCGCCGGACGCACCCTGCTCATCCTGGACGACGGCGAGCACGGCACCGCTCCGCCCGCCGCCGCCGTGTCGAAGCTCCTGAGGCGTCACGACGGTCTCGTGGTGCTGGCGACGGCGTGCGAGCCGCTGCGCCTGCGCGGCGAACGGCTGCTTCCGCTGGCGCCGTTGCCGGTGCCGCCGCGCGGGGGCGAGGCGCTCTCGCCCGACGAGCTGCGGTCGTACGCCTCGGTGGCGCTGTTCGAGGAGCGCGCCCTGGACGCCGATCCGGGCTTCGCGCTGACCGCCGAGAACGCGGAGGCCGTGGCCGCCCTGTGCGCACTGCTGGACGGGCTGCCCGTCGCGCTGGAGCTGGCGGCGGCGCGGCTGCGGCTGCTGCCGCCGCAGCAGTTGCTCGCCCGGCTGCGGCAGAACCCCTCGGTGCTCGCGGGCGGTCCGTCCGGGGCGCCCGAGCGGCACCGGTCGCTGGCGGCGCTGGCGCGGTGGAGCTGCCGGGAGCTGGGGCCGGGCCTCATGGAGGCGCTGGAGCGGCTGGCGGTGTACGAGGGCGGGTTCGCCCTCGCACCGCCCGCGCCCGGTATCAGCCCGCCCGTCGAGGAGTCGGCGGTCGAGGAGCTGCTGGACCGGGGGCTGGTGCGGGTCGCCGGTGAGGGCGCGGCCGCCGCCCGGCTCGCGGTGCCGGAGCCCGTCCGCTCGTACTGCCGCGACCGGGCCGCCCAGGAGGGACGCGACGAGGCGGCGCGCGGCGCCCACGCCGAACGCTGCCGGCAGCTGGTGGCTGCTGCCGCGCGCGGGCTCGCCGGAACCGAACAGGCGCGCTGGCTGCGGGAGACCGGGCCGGAGGGCGCCGAGCAGGAGGCGGCAGTGGCGTGGCTGCTGGAGCTGCGGCAGCGGGAGGCGGCGGCCGAGCTGCTGCTGGGCTGCCGGCTGCCGTGGCTGGCGCACGGCCGGCTGCGGTCGGGGCTGCGCTGGACCGACCGGGTGGCCGACGACGCCGGCGCGCCGCTGCCCGAGGCGCTGCGCGGCCGGGTCGCGGCCATGTCCGCCGGCTTCGCCACGGCGCTCGGCGACCCGCTGGAGGGCGTGCGCCGGTACCGCCGGGCGCTGACGCTGAGCAAGGGCGCCGGGGACAAGCGCGCCTACGCGCTGACCTCGGCCCGGCTGGGGGCGGCGCTGCTGGCCACCGGTGATCTGTCCGGCGCGCAGGCGGTGCTCGTCACGGCGCTGAGCTCGGTGGAGGCGCTCGGGGCCACGGCCGCCGCCGCGCAGACCGGGGTGTGGCTCGCCGAGGTGATGCGGCTGCAGGGCAACCGGAACAAGGCACAGCAGCTGCTGGACCGTTCCGTGGAGGTGTTCCGCCGGATCGGCGACACCCGCGGGCTGGCGGGCGCGCTGCGCGCCGGGGCGCGGATGGCCGCCGAGGGCGAGGAGCCGGAGCTCGCCGACGCCCTGCTGCGGGAGGCGCTGCGCTGCTACCGGGAGACCGGCGAGCGCACCGAACTCCCCGACGCGCTCGAGGAGTTCGCCGTGGCACTGAACCTGCGCCCCGGCCAGGAACCGCGGGCGGTGCGGCTGCTGGCCGCCGCGGACACCCTGCGCCGCCGGCTGGGCGCCGTACTCCCGGACGACCGGCAGGCCGCCGCCGAGAAGCTGCGTACGGCGCTGGCGTCCCGGCTAATCTGGGCGGACTTCGCCACCGCCTGGGCCGAGGGGGTGCGGCTGGACGCGGCCGGCGCGGCGCTGGAGGCGCTGTCGGCGGCGTCCACGGGACGGCGGGCCGTCGTCGCGGCGGACCCCGCCACGCAGACGCTCACCCCGCGCCAGGTGCAGGTGGCGCTGCTCGTCGGCGAGGGTCTGACGAACCGGCAGATCGCGGCCCGGCTGGAGCTGTCGGAGTGGACGGTCGTCAACCATGTGCGGCACATCATGCGCCGCCTGGGCTGCTCGTCCCGGGTGCAGGTCGCCGGTGCGGTCGGGCGGTGGGCGTGATCACGTGGCCGGCGGCCCTCGCGCCGGAGCGGGGTCTGCTCCCGCCCGAGGGCGTCGCGCAGGAGTACCGGGCGGCCGGCTGGTGGCGTGACACGACGCTGCTGCACGACCTGTACCGGACGGCGGCGGCCGATCCGCTGCGGCCCGCGCTCACCGGCAGCCGGCTGGGACTGCCCGCCGGGCGGCCGTACCGGACCGTCCGGTACGGCGAGTTGGCCCGGCTCGCCGAACGGTGCGCGGCCGGGCTCGCCGCGCTCGGCGTGTCGGCGGGTGATCCGGTGGCCGTCCAGCTGCCCAGCTGGTGGGAGGTGGCGGCGCTGGCGCTGGGCTGTCTGCGGCTGGGCGCCGTGGCGGTGCCGGTGCTGCCCACGGTGCGGGCGCACGGGCTGCACCGCATCCTCGCCGGCACCCGGGCCCGGGTGTGCGTGGTGCCGGACGTGTGGGACGGCTTCCCGCACGCCGAGGCGCTGGCCGATCTGGCGCCGCACACGCCGTGGCTGAGGCACCGGGTGGTGTACGGCGACGCGGCGGCCACCGGGGCCGTCGACTTCGCGGGCTGGTTCCTGCGCACCCCGCACGAACGCGCACCGGCCTGGCGCGGCCGGCCGCTGCCCGCCGACGCCGCCGACCGGCCCTGGCTGCTGGTCACGGTGATGGACCTCGGCGACCGCTACACCGGCGTGCTGCACTCCCCCAACACCCTGTACGCCAACATCGGCGTCCAGCACGACCGCGAGGGTCCGGGCCGCCGCCCCGGCGAGGTGTTCCTCAGCGCGCTGCCCCTCACCTCCCTCGCCTCGCTCATCTACGCGCTGTGCTGGCCGCTCGCCGTGGGCGGCACCGGGGTCGTACAGGACCGCTGGGACCCGGCCGGGTTCGTCCGGCTGGCCGGGCACGCCGGGGTCAACCAGGCGTACGCCGAGCCGGCCTACTGGTCGGAGGTCCTCGCCGCCCGGCGCGGCCCGGAGCGGGTGCCGGACGGGCTGCGGCTGCTGCTGTCCGGCGGCCGGACCGGGAGCAGCCCGGAGCTGCTGCGGGGGCTGCGGGAGGAGCTGGGCGCCCCGGTGATGTCCGTGTGGGGCACCCCGGAGCTGGGCATGGGCACGCTCGCGCCCGGCGCGGACGGCGGGCGTCCGCTGCCGGGGCTCCAGGTGTCGGCCGGTACGGCGGCCGGACCGCTGCGGGTGCGCGGCCCCTCGGTCTGTCTGGGTGTCTGGCCGCTGGACTCCCCGTCCCCCCGGCCTACCTGGGGGGACGGGGACGGCTGGCTGGACACCGGGGACCTGGCCGCCGCCGACGGTCGCGGCGGGCTGCGGGTGGTGGCCCGCGCCGGGGCGCGTACCGGGGCGTTCTTCCTGGTGCCCGCCACGGAGATCGAGCAGGGGCTGCGCCGCCACCCGGGGGTGCGGGAGGCGGCGGTCGTCGCCTACACGGATCCGGAGCACGGCGAGCTGCCGTGCGCGGTGGTCGTGCCGGTGGTGGCGGCCGAACCGCCGGGATCGGCGGCGCTGCGGGAATTCCTCGCCGCACAGGGCGTCGCCGAGGCGTTCCTGCCCGCCCGGTTCGAGGTGGTGGGTGCCTTGCCGAGGGACGAGGGCGGGGCGGTGCGCCACGCGGCGCTGCGGGACTGGCTGGCCCGGCTGCGGCCGGGCGAGCCGCGGCGCCCACCGGCGTGACCGCCCCCCGGGCAGCCGCCTCCCGCGGCGCCCCGGCCGCTCTCACCGCTCGCATCCCGACACCCGCAGCGCCAGCCGGCCGAGTTCGGCGTGCCAGCCCGGCGCGAGCGGTGCGTCGGCGACCGCCTCGACGGCCTGGTCGATGAGGTCGACGATGGTCCGCTCGGCGGGCTCCCTGCTCTGCCCGAAGAACGCCACGTCGCGCAGGAACAGCGCGTCCGCGTCGTACCCCGGCCCGCCCTCGAGGAACCCGCGCAGCCGCCACGCGGCGTGCAGGGCGCGGGCGTAGCCGTCGAAGGCGTCGCCCAGTTCGTCCTCGCGGCCCGCCACCGCGGCGCCGATGCGCAGGGCGTGGCGCAGCCCGTACCAGCCGGCGGCGCAGCCGCTGTGGCAGTCGGTGACGCACCGTCCGGGCCAGGGGTCGTCGAGGTACTCCGTGGCGGCGGCCGCCGACGCCTGTGCGCCCAGGGTCCGTTCGACGCACAGCTCGTCCCACCACCGCCGCGCGCCCTGCGGCAGTCCGGCGGCGAGCCGGCCGGCGTAGGCCAGCGTCAGATCGCCGGCGAGTACGGCGGTGCCCTCGCCGAACCGGCGGGACTCCCCGCGCCAGCCGTTGCGCTCGTGCTCGGCGGCGTGGCTGATGTGCAGGGTGGGGATGCCGCGGCGCAGCGGGGCATTGTCGCGGACGTCGGCCCGGATCTGCAGCCAGGTGTCGTTCAGCTCCAGCGCGGTCGCGGCGGCCACCGCCTGCTCGCGGGCCGGCCCGCCGGCCCGGTCGCCGGCCGCGGCGAGGAAGCCGCTCAGGCAGATGACCGCGCGGACGCGCTGGGAGCCGGCGCGGACGAACTCGGAGATGCCCTCCACGAGGGTCATCGCACGCGGCTCGGCCGTGCGGCGGCGCTGGAACTCCTCGTCCAGCAGGGCGTGGAGCCGCTCCTCGACCTGGTCCAGCAGCGCCTTGTGCAGCTCGCCCGGCGACGCTTCGCGCCAGGGCCCGGGGTGTGCGGGGATCGTCATGATGCGCCCTTTCGTGGGTGCCGTCATGACTGAGCTTGTCCCGCGGGGCGCTTCCCGCCCAGGGCCGGCGGGCCCGTACCGGGGCGCGCACGGTTGCGTCTGCCCCGCGCGCGCCAGGGTTCAGCCAGAGCCCCGCCCGGCCGGGCGGGGCTTGCCATGCGCTTGCCGTGCCGTCAGGCGAAGTCCACGGCCGACAGCTGGAGATCCGCCGGCAGTTCCTGGCGGCCGGCGATGTTGAGCTTGCGGTAGGCGCGCGTCAGATGCTGCTCCACGGTGCTCACGGTGATGTAGAGCTTCTGGGCGATCTCCCGGTTGGTGTGCCCGTAGACGGCGAGCATGGCCACGCGCTTCTCCGACTCGCTGAGCGTGGCCACCAGGTCGGCGCTGGACAGCTGCCCGTTGTCACCGGGCCCGCCGGCGTCCTGGGTGTGGCCGGGCAGGATCCGCTCGCACAGGGTGTACGCCCCGCACTCGTGGGCCAGATGCCAGGCCCGGCGGCCGACCATGCCGGCCCGCGCCGGCTCGCCCGCAGCGTGCAGCGCCTCGCTGAAGTCCGCGAGGGCCACCGCCAGGTGGTAGCGGTCACCGGTGCGGCGCAGCTCGTCCACCCCGCGGGCGAGCAGCTCCTGGCGCTCCTTGGGCTCGGCCAGTTCGGCGCGCAGCCGCAGCGTCATGCCGCGCAGCCACGGGTCGAGGGCGTCCTGGGTGGCCATCTGGTCCTTCAGGAAGCGCTCCGCCTGGCGGGTCTCCCCCAGCCGCAGCAGCGCGGCGGCGACGTCGACCCGCCAGGGCAGCACCCGCGGCTGGTCGAGCGACCAGCCCTTGAGCCGCCGGCCCACGTCGAGGAAGTCGCCGAGTGCCGCGTGGAACCGGCTCGTCGCCAGCGCGTGCACGCCGCGGGCGCGCAGATACGCCAGCCCGTGCACGCTGGAGGTGAGCGGGGCCGGGACGGGCCGGCTGAGCACGCCGGCCGCCTCGTCCATCCGCCCCATCGCGGTGTACGCCCGGACCAGCGTGCCGGCCACGGAGCTCAGCAGAGCGCTGCCGCCGCGCTCGGGGACGGCGGCCAGCGCCCCGGACGCGGCGGCGGC
>NZ_JBFAXR010000181.1:0-13685 GCF_040680895.1 Streptomyces sp. NPDC051940
CGGCCGCCGCCTACCCCGGCTGGTCCGGCGCCACCCCCGGCGAGCGCTCCGACGCGCTGCACCGGCTGGCCGGCGTGCTCGCGGGGGCCGGTCACGGCCGTCCGGCGTGTCGCGCGGTTACACCCCTGTGACTCACATCGCACAGTCGTTTCGCCGCCGTCGCAGACGGAAGATTAGACTCGACGAGATCGCGCGAGGCCCGCGCGACCCCGCAGTTTCGACGTAAGACCAAGGAGGAACGGGTGCCTTTGCTGACCCGCATCGCCGGCCCCCGCGACCTGGACGGCCTCACCCCGGAGCAGCTGGAGGAGCTGGCGGCGGAGATCCGCACCTTCCTCGTCGAGTCGGTCGCTAAGACCGGCGGGCACCTGGGACCCAACCTGGGCGTGGTCGAGCTGACCATCGCGCTGCACCGGGTCTTCGACTCCCCGAAGGACAAGGTCCTCTTCGACACGGGCCACCAGTCCTACGTGCACAAGCTGCTCACCGGGCGCCAGGACTTCTCGAAGCTCAAGGGCAAGGGCGGCCTCTCCGGCTACCCCTCCCGGCAGGAGTCCCCGCACGACTTCATCGAGAACAGCCACGCGTCGACCGTGCTGGGCTGGGCGGACGGCCTCGCCAAGGCCAACCAGGTCAAGGGCGGCGACGACCACGTGGTGGCCGTCATCGGTGACGGCGCGCTCACGGGCGGTATGGCCTGGGAGGCGCTGAACAACATCGCCGCCGCGAAGGACCGTCCGCTGGTGATCGTCGTCAACGACAACGAGCGGTCCTACGGCCCGACGATCGGCGGCCTCGCCAACCACCTCGCGACCCTGCGGACCACCGACGGCTACGAGCGCTTCCTCGCCCGTACGAAGGACATACTGGACCGCACCCCCGTCGTCGGGCGCCCGATCTACGAGACGCTGCACGGCGCCAAGAAGGGGCTGAAGGACTTCATCGCCCCGCAGGGCATGTTCGAGGACCTGGGCCTGAAGTACGTCGGGCCGATCGACGGCCACGACGTCACCGCCATCGAGTCCGCCCTGCAGCGCGCCAAGCGCTTCGGCGGGCCGGTGATAGTGCACTGCCTGACGGAGAAGGGCCGCGGCTACCGGCCCGCGCGCGAGGACGAGGCCGACCAGTTCCACGCGGTCGGCGTCATCCACCCCGACACCGGCCTGCCCGTCGCGACCGCCGGCGCCGACTGGACCTCGGTCTTCGCCGACGAGATGGTCCAGCTCGGCAAGGAGCGCGCCGACATCGTCGCGATCACCGCGGCCATGATGCGCCCCACCGGCCTGCACCCGTTCGCCGAGGCGTTCCCGGAGCGGACGTACGACGTCGGCATCGCCGAGCAGCACGCCGCGGTGTCCGCCGCGGGGCTCGCCACCGGCGGGCTTCACCCGGTCGTCGCAATCTACGCGACTTTCCTCAACCGGGCCTTCGACCAGGTCCTCATGGACGTCGCCCTGCACAGGTGCGGGGTGACCTTCGTGCTCGACCGCGCCGGCATCACCGGCACGGACGGCGCCTCGCACAACGGCATGTGGGACATGTCGATCCTCCAGGTCGTACCCGGCCTCAGGATCGCCGCCCCGCGCGACGCCCAGCAGCTGCGCGCGCAGCTCCGCGAGGCCGTCGCCGTCGACGACGCCCCGACCGTCGTGCGCTACTCCAAGGGCACCGTCGGCCCCGCCGTCCCGGCGCTTCGCCGGATCGGCGGCATGGACGTGCTGCGCGAGCCCGGTACGGACACCCCGGACGTGCTGCTGGTCTCCGTCGGCGCGCTGGCTCCGATGTGCCTGGAGGCCGCCGGCCTGCTGGAGAAGCAGGGCATCAGCACCACCGTCGTCGACCCGCGCTGGGTCAAGCCCGTCGACGAGCTGCTGCCGGCGCTCGCCGAGCGGCACCGCGTGGTCGTCACCGTCGAGGACAACAGCCGCAGCGGCGGCGTCGGCTCCGCGGTCGCCCAGGCGCTGCGCGACGCGGGCATCGACATGCCGCTGCGCGACTTCGGCATCCCGGAGCGGTTCCTGGACCACGCCTCCCGCAAGGAGGTGCTGGCCGAGATCGGCCTGACGGCCCCGGACGTCGCCCGGCAGATCACCGGCCTGGTCGCCCGGATCGACCGCCGCGCGGGCGAGGACGCCGCGGAGGCGGCGGAGCGGGAGATCGCCCGCGACTGACGCCGGCACGCCATACCTCCACCCGGACGCCGGGTCGCTCCTCCGATCGGGGGAAGCGGCCCGGCGCCTCGCTTCCCCCGGCGTGCGCGCGGGCACGGTTGGGCACGAGCCCGCGTGGAGGTGCGCCCGATGACCAGCAGTGTCTTCCGTACGAAGACCGTCGAGGAGTCCATCCGGGACACCGAGGAGCCCGAGCACGGCCTGCGGAAGTCCCTCACCGCCGCCGACCTCACCGTCTTCGGCGTCGGCGTCATCATCGGCACCGGCATCTTCGTCCTCACCGGCAAGATCGCCAAGGAGGTCGCGGGCCCCTCGACCGCCCTGGCGTTCGTCGTCGCCGGCGTGGTCTGCGCGCTGGCCGCGCTGTGCTACGCCGAGTTCGCCTCGACGGTGCCGGTGGCCGGTTCGGCGTACACCTTCTCCTACGCCTCGCTGGGCGAGCTGCCCGCCTGGATCATCGGCTGGGACCTGATCCTGGAGCTGGCGCTGGGCTGCGCGGTGGTCGCGGTCGGCTGGTCCGGGTACATCCGCTCGCTGATGGACTCGGCCGGCATCTCGATGCCGCAGGCGCTGTCCGGCACCCAGAACGGCGAGTTCGGCTTCGATCTGCTGGCCTGCCTGCTCGTCCTGGTCCTGACGGGGATCCTCGTCGCCGGGATGAAGCTCTCCTCGCGCGTCACCTCGGTCGTGGTCGCGGTGAAGGTCACCGTGGTGCTCCTGGTGATCGTCGCCGGCGCCTTCTACATCGAGGCGGACAACTACACCCCGTTCATCCCGCCCGCCGAGTCCAGCAGCGGGGTCTCCGGGATCCAGGCGCCGCTGATCCAGCTGATGACCGGCTACACGCCGACGACCTTCGGCGTGATGGGCATCTTCACCGCCGCGGCCGTCGTCTTCTTCGCCTTCATCGGCTTCGACATCGTCGCCACGGCCGCCGAGGAGACCTACCACCCCCAGCGCGACATCCCCCGCGGCATCCTCGGCTCCCTCGCGATCTGCACCGTGCTGTACGTCCTGGTGTCACTGGTCGTCGTCGGCATGCAGCACTACACGGAGCTGTCGACGGACGCCCCGCTCGCGGACGCGTTCAAGTCCGTGGGCGCTCCGTTCTTCGCCGGGCTGATCAGCTTCGGGGCCGCCGTCGGGCTGACGACCGTGTGCATGATCCTGCTGCTCGGGCAGAGCCGGGTGTTCTTCGCGATGAGCCGCGACGGGCTGCTGCCGCACTTCTTCTCGCACGTGCACCCCCACTTCGGTACGCCGTACCGCTCGACGATCCTGCTCGGCGTCGTCGTCGCGGTCGTGGCGGGCTTCACCTCCATCGACGCGCTGGCGGAGCTGGTCAACATCGGCACGCTCTTCGCCTTCGTCGTGGTCGCGATCGGCGTGGTGCTGCTGCGCCGCTCCCGGCCCGATCTGCCGCGCGGGTTCCGGACGCCGTGGGTGCCGGTCGTACCGATCCTGTCGGTGGCGTCGTCGGTGTGGCTGATGCTGAACCTGCCGGCGGAGACGTGGATCCGGTTCGCGGTGTGGATGGTGCTGGGCGTGGTGATCTACTTCGTGTACGGCAGGCAGCACAGCCGGCTGCACCTCCGCAGGACGAGGAAGACCGGCGACCTGGGCAGCCACCACAGCCACCACTGACATGGAGCCGCAGACCTTCACCGCGACGCTGGTCAAAAGCCCCTCGCCGGGCGGCTGGACGTATCTCGTGTGGCCGGAGTCCGTCGCGTTCTTCGGTACCCGCGGGCTGGTGAAGGTGCGCGGCACGATCGACGGCCATCCGTTCCGCAGCTCGTTCATGGCCCTCGGGGACGGCACGCACATGCTCCCGGTCAAGGCGGAGATCCGCCGGGCGATCGGGAAGGGGGAGGGGGACTCGGTGACGGTGGTACTGGAGGAGCGGCTCTAGGACCCGTCCGCGCCCTTGCGCCCGGACTGTGGGCGTACGGTCCGGGGTCCCGCGATCCCGGCGCCCAGCGCGGTGACGCGCTCGCGCAGGCCGCGGTCCGCCGTCACGACCACGCGGTCCCGGTCCGGGCCCGCCTGCGCCACCAGGTCCACGATGTGGTCGTCCCCGCTGCCGGCCGCCGACTCCACCCGTACCCCCGGCACGGACTCCACGCCCCGGGCCGCGCCCTCCACCACGAGCACCAGCTCCACGGGGCCGGGCCGGCCGGCGACGCCCTGTCCGGCGTACCCCGCGTCCGCCAGCGCGTCCCGCAGCCGCTCCGCGGCCCCGCGCCGGTCGCGCCACCAGCCGTCCGGTACGGAACCGACGACGTTGGCGCCGTCCACGATGACGAGGGGCGGGGGAGCGTCCATGGGCCCAGCCTCCCACGCGGCAGGGGACCGTGTGCGCCTGCTCGCGCGGGGTCGTCCGCCCGGACCGGGGCTCGCCCACCTATCCGAATTGCCGGAAATCACCCGGAAGAATTCCTGATCTTGCCTAAAGCCGCAGCGCAGGGCTGCCGAAGACCTAAATGACCCTTCCGACCCGAAGGCTCCCGCTCCCCTCAGGGGGAACGTCCCCGCACCATCAGGAGGCCTGGTGTCCGTTCTGCTCGAGCAACCCACAAGCCTGGTCGCCTACCGCCCCAACAAGCCGACCGCCATGGTCGTCGTGGCCGACCCCCGCGTCCGCTCCAGCGTGACCCGGCACCTGTGGGCCCTCGGGGTACGCGACGTGATCGAGGCCTCGTCCATCGCCGAGGCCCGCCCCCGTATCTCCAACCCCCGCGACATCTGCGTGGCCGACGTACACCTCCCGGACGGCTCGGGGCTCACCCTGCTCAGCGAGACCCGCGCCGCGGGCTGGCCGAACGGCCTCGCCCTCTCCGCCGCCGACGACATCGGCGCCGTGCGCAACGCGCTGGCCGGCGGCGTGAAGGGGTACGTCGTCACCGGCACCCGGACGAACGTCGGGCTCGGCACCCGTCCCGGCGCCGCGCACATCGGCGCCGCCGCCGGGCGGCTGCACCGGCGGCCCGGCGCGCCCGGAGCCCCCGGCCAGGGCGGCGTACCGGGCCGCGGCGAGGGCGCTCCCGGTCACCCCGGCGGGTACCGGGAGCTGTCCGGGCGCGAGGTCGAGGTCCTGCGGCTGGTGGCGGAGGGCCAGTCCAACAAGGCCATCGGCGTGTCCATGGGGCTGTCGGCGCTGACGGTGAAGTCGCACCTGGCCCGCATCGCCCGCAAGCTCGGCACGGGCGACCGCGCGGGCATGGTGGCGGTGGCGCTCCGTACCGGCATCATCCACTGAATCTGTACATATTCCGCGGGCCCGTCGACGGAACGTTCCGTCGACGGGCTCTTGCGCTCATCACACACGGATACCCTTGACACGTGACCGATGCCCAAGAGACCGCAGCAGATGATGCTGTGCAGGACGTAACCGGAACGAGCACCGCCCCCTCCGCCAACGGCGCAGCCCCCCTCGGCGCCGCCGTCCAGGCACCGGTCCCGCTGCTGGAACCCCGGGAGGGCATCCCTCCCGTCGTCGCCTCTCCCGAGGCCCTGGCCGAGGTCGTCGCGGCGTTCGCGGCGGGCCGCGGACCCGTCGCCGTGGACGCCGAGCGAGCCTCCGGCTACCGCTACGGCCAGCGCGCGTACCTCGTCCAGCTGCGCCGCGAGGGCGCCGGTACGGCGCTCGTCGACCCCGTCGCCTTCACGGACCTGGCCGACCTCGGTACGGCGATCGCGGACGCGGAGTGGGTGCTGCACGCGGCCACGCAGGACCTGCCGTGCCTGCACGAGATAGGCATGAGCCCCAAACGGCTGTTCGACACGGAGCTGGCCGGGCGGCTCGCCGGCTTCGCCCGGGTCGGGCTCGGCGCGATGGTGGAGAGCGTCCTCGGCTACGGCCTGGAGAAGGGCCACTCCGCCGTCGACTGGTCCACGCGCCCGCTGCCCGAGCCGTGGCTGCGGTACGCCGCGCTGGACGTGGAGCTGCTGGTGGACCTCCGTGACGCGCTGGAGGAGGAGCTGGAGCGGCAGGGCAAGCTGGAATGGGCCCACCAGGAGTTCGCCGCGCTCGCCGCGGCCCCGCCGCCCGCGCCCCGCAAGGACCCCTGGCGGCGTACGTCCGGGATGCACAAGGTGCGCCGACGGCGGCAGCTCGGCGTCGTACGCGAGCTGTGGCAGACCCGGGACCGGATCGCCCAGCGGCGCGACGTCTCCCCGGGCAAGGTGCTGAGCGACGCCGCGATCGTCGAGGCCGCGCTGAACCTCCCCGCGAACGCGCGGGCGCTGGCCGCGCTGACCGGGTTCGGGCAGCGGATGGGCCGCCGTCAGCTGGACCAGTGGCAGGCCGCGGTCGACCGCGCGCGGGCGCTGCCGGAGGCGGAGCTGCCCCAGCAGGGCGCGCCGCTGAACGGTCCGCCCCCGCCCCGGTCGTGGGCGGAGAAGGACCCGGCCGCGGCGGCGCGGCTCGCGGCGGCCCGTGCCGCGGTCACCGCCCGTGCGGAGGAGCTGGGGCTCCCCCAGGAGAACCTCATCACTCCGGACACCGTCCGCCGCCTGTGCTGGGAGCCGCCGAAGACGGTGACCCAGGAGACGGTGGCGGCCTTCCTCGCGGAGCACGGCGCGCGGGCGTGGCAGGTGGAGCAGGTCACGCCGTTGCTGTCGGAGGCGCTCGGCGGCTGAGCCGCGGCGCGCGGTGGGGGCGGCCCGGGCTCACCACGACCCGCGCCCGGGCTCACCACGACCCCGGCCGCGACGGCTCGGTATCCGGGCCGCCGGGCACCACGCCGAGGATGGGTGCGTGGTCCGAGTAGCCGTCGGGGGCGCCGCTCGCCGGGTCGTTGGCGGTGGTGTCCATCCGCGACGTGTCGGCCCCGCACCAGGCGTACCGGCTGCCCGTCGCCGCCTTCGTGGCGTAGAAGTGGTCCAGGCGGTGCCAGCTGTGCGTCCCGGTGGCCGGGTCCCAGCCGTGGCGGGTGACGTCGTCCACGCACCGCTCCATGCGTTCGTTCAGTGCCGCGAGGACCGGTGAGCCGCCGTTCCGGTTGAAGTCGCCGCCCAGCACCGCCCCGGAGCGCACCGCGTCGCCCAGGAAACCGACGACCTCGGCGACCTGGCGCGGGGCACGCGCGCCGGGATCGGCCGGATCGTCCTCGCCGACCACGAGGTGGGCCGTGCACACCTCGGGCCGCCAGCCGCGCACCGTCACGCAGAGCGCCGGGAGGGTCTGCAGGCTGGTGCCGGCGGGGTCGGGCGGCAGGGTGTTCGCCGCGCGGGCGGAGGTGATCTCCCCGCGCACCGCCACCAGGACCCCGAGGTCGCCGGTCAGGCCGCCCCGGCAGTCGGTGCGGCCGTCGGGCCGGGCGCCGGCGGCGTGCCGGATCGACCAGCCCGCGCCCAGTGCCTTGCCCAGCAGGTCCATATGGCTGCCCGCGGCGGCCGCCCGGCCGCCCTCGGCGTAGCCGCAGACCTCCTGCAGCATCACGACGTTCGCCCGGTGCTTCCGCACCAGCTGCCGGACCTGCTCGACCTTGGCCGCGGGTTCGGCGCGGTACGGGCAGTAGCCCGCGTCGCCCCGCAGACCGCCGGCCTCGCCGCAGATGTTCCAGGAGAGCATCCGGATCTCCGGGGTGTGGACCGCCGGCGGGCTCTGGGCGTTCGCCGTGGCGGCCGGCAGGCCGGCGAGCACGGCGGAGGCCGCGAGCGGCAGCGCGGCGATACGTACGGCGGCGTTGCGCGCGGCGGCGATACGCACGGAGGTGATACGCCCGGAGGCTGCGCGGACGGCGGGGATGCGCACCGCGGCGTTGCGCGCGGCGGCGGAGAGCCGGCCGTCGCGTGTGCGCGGACGGGATGCCCGGGCCGTCAGGCCCAAGAACGCGTGCATGGCGGTCACGCCAGTCAGCGGTTGTCACGGCAGCGTCTCGCACACCCGCCCCCACCATAGGCCCGGGGGGTCCGCGCGGCCACCGGCGGGCGCGGCCCGGGCGCGGCCCGGGCGCGGCGGGCGGGCCCGGCCCCGGCGGCCGGCGGTGTGATCTCCGCCGCTCCCCCCTCCCGCCCTGGGCACAGAGATTACCCGCGAGTAGCATGACTCGTAAGTAACCGAACCCCCGGAGGAGAGCCGTGCCTCGTACCGCCAGGGACGTCGTCTTCGTCGACGGCGTCCGTACCCCGTTCGGCAAAGCGGGCCCCAAGGGCATCTACCACGAGACCCGGGCCGACGACCTCGTGGTCAAGTGCATCCGTGAGCTCCTGCGCCGCAACCCGGCCCTCGACCCCGCGAAGATCGACGAGGTGGCGATCGCCGCCACCACGCAGATCGGCGACCAGGGTCTGACGCTCGGCCGCACGGCCGGCATCCTCGCCGGGCTGCCGCAGTCCGTACCCGGCTACTCCATCGACCGGATGTGCGCGGGCGCCCTGACCGCGGTCACGACGACCGCCGGCTCCATCGCCTTCGGCGCGTACGACGCCGTCATCGCGGGCGGCGTCGAGCACATGGGCCGCCACCCGATGGGCGAGGGCGTCGACCCGAACCCCCGCTTCGTGAGCGAGAAGCTCGTCGACGAGTCCGCCCTGTTCATGGGCATGACCGCCGAGAACCTGCACGACCGCTTCCCGCACATCACGAAGCAGCGCGCCGACGAGTACGCCGTACGCTCGCAGGAGAAGGCCGCCAAGGCGTACGCGAACGGCAGCATCCAGCAGGACCTGGTGCCGATCTCCGTCCGGCGTACCAACCCGGACGCCGGCGAGACCGGCTGGGGCCTGGCCACCGCCGACGAGCCGATGCGCCCGGGCACGACCCTGGAGAACCTGGCGGGGCTCAAGACCCCCTTCCGCCCGCACGGCCGGGTGACCGCCGGCAACGCCGCGGGGCTCAACGACGGCGCCACGGCGTCGATCATCGCCTCCGAGGACTTCGCCCGCGAGCACGGCCTCCCGGTGCGGATGCGCCTGGTGGCGTACTCCTTCGCCGGCGTCGAGCCGGAGGTCATGGGCTACGGCCCGATCCCGGCCACCGAGAAGGCCCTGGCCCAGGCCGGCCTGGGCATCGAGGACATCGGCCTGTTCGAGATCAACGAGGCCTTCGCCGTCCAGGTGCTGGCCTTCCTCGACCACTACGGCATCGCGGACGACGACCCGCGCGTCAACCAGTACGGCGGCGCCATCGCCTTCGGCCACCCGCTGGCCTCCTCCGGCGTACGCCTGATGACGCAGCTCGCGCGGCAGTTCGAGGAGCAGCCGGAGGTCCGTTACGGCATCACGACCATGTGCGTCGGCTTCGGCATGGGCGCCACGGTCATCTGGGAGAACCCCCACTGGGAGGGCAAGTGAGCACGACGGCAGAACTTCTGAAGGGAGCCGCTGAGCTCTTCCCGGACGAGGTCGTGACGCAGGCGCACGTACGCCATCTCGACCTGCCGGGCGGCGCCGGCCGCTTCGCGCTGATCACCCTCGACAACGGCCTGGACCACACCAAGCCGACCACGTTCGGCCCGCAGTCGCTGGCCAATCTGGACAAGGCGATCGACCAGGTCGCCGCCGAAGCCGAGGCCGGAGACGTCAAGGGCGTCGGCATCACCGGCAAGCCCTTCATCTTCGCCGTCGGCGCCGACCTCAAGGGCGTCGAGCTGCTGACGCGCCGCGAGGACGCGCTGGCGATCGGCAAGGGCGGGCACGACGTCTTCCAGCGCCTGGCGCGGCTCGCCGTACCGACCTTCGCGTTCTACAACGGCGCCGCGATGGGCGGCGGCGTCGAGGTCGGCCTGCACTGCTCGTACCGCACCGTCTCCGCGGCCCTCCCGGCCTTCTCCCTCCCCGAGGTCTTCCTGGGCCTGGTCCCGGGCTGGGGCGGCTGCACCCTGCTGCCGAACCTGATCGGCGCCGAGCGCGCGGTCAAGGTGATCATCGAGAACAGCCTCAACCAGAACCGCCAGCTGAAGGGCAAGCAGGTCCACGAGCTCGGGATCGCCGACGCGATCTTCGAGGGCGCGGACTTCCTGGAGCAGTCCCTGCTGTGGGCCGCGGCCGTCCTCAAGGGCGACATCGAGGTCGTACGCCCCGGCATCGACCGCGGCGAGACCTGGGACGCGGCCGTCGAGCGGGGCCGCGCGATCGCCGACTCCAAGGTGCACGGCGCCGCCCCGGCCGCCTACCGCGCGCTCGACATCATCGCGAACGCCAAGAACGGCGACCTGCGCCAGGGCTTCGACGCCGAGGACGAGGCCCTCGCGGACCTCATCATGGGCGGCGAACTGCGCTCCGGCATCTACGCCTTCAACCTGGTGCAGAAGCGCGCCAAGCGCCCCGTCGGCGCCCCCGACAAGAGCCTGGCCCGCCCGGTCACCAAGGTCGGCGTGGTGGGCGCGGGCCTGATGGCCTCGCAGATGGCGCTGCTGTTCGCCCGCCGCCTCGAGGTGCCCGTGGCGCTCACGGACATCGACCAGGAGCGGATCGACAAGGGCGTGGGCTACGTCCACGAGCAGATCGACATGCTGCTGCTCAAGGGCCGCGTCAACCAGGACAAGGCCAACCGCCTCAAGGCCCTGGTGACCGGTTCCCTCGACAAGGCCGAGGCGTTCGGCGACGCGGACTTCGTCATCGAGGCCGTCTTCGAGGAGATGGGCGTCAAGCAGCAGGTCTTCGCGGAGGTCGAGGCGGTCGTCCCGGAGCACGCGATCCTGGCGACCAACACCTCGTCCCTCTCGATCTCCGAGATGGCGTCGAAGCTGAAGCACCCCGAGCGGGTCGTCGGCTTCCACTTCTTCAACCCGGTGGCGATCATGCCGCTGCTGGAGATCGTCCGCGCGGAGCGGACCGACGACGGCACGCTGGCCACGGCGTTCGCCGTCGCCAAGAAGCTGAAGAAGACCTCGGTCCTGGTCAAGGACGCCCCGGCGTTCGTGGTCAACCGCATCCTCACCCGCTTCATGGGCGAGGTCCTGGGCGCCGTCGACGAGGGCACCCCGGTGGAGATCGCCGACCGCGCACTGGCCCCGCTGGGCCTGCCGATGTCGCCGATCGTGCTGCTGGACCTGGTCGGCCCGGCGGTCGCGCACCATGTGGCGGGCACCCTGGCGGCGTCCTTCCCGGACCGCTTCCGCCAGTCGGAGAACCTGGACCGGGTGGTCAAGGCGGGCAAGCGCAGCCTGTACGCCTACGACTCGGGCAAGCCCGAGCTGGACCCGGAGGTGGCCGCCCTGTTCCAGACCGGCGACACCGTCCTGACGGAGGAGCAGGTCCGCGACCGCGCCCTGGACGCCATCGCGCAGGAGATCGGCCTGATGCTCGAGGAGGGCGTGGTGGCCGAGGCGCAGGACATCGACCTGTGCCTGATCACCGGCGCGGGCTGGCCGTTCCACCTGGGGGGCATCACGCCGTACCTGGATCGGAAGGGTGTCAGCGAGCGGGTGCTGGGGCGCAGGTTCCTGGAGCCGGGCGTGGCCGGCGTTCCGGCGTAGGAAGACCCACACGCAGGAGGGGCGCACCAGACGGTGCGCCCCTCCTGCGTGTGGTCCCGCAGCGACCGAACTACCGGGCACCGTCCCGGACTCGGGTGAGTCCGGGACGGCGCCCGCGGTGTTCAGTGCCGGTTCTGCATCCGGGCCAGCAGCCGCGGACCGTAGCGCAGCATCGCGACGCCCAGGGCCGTGAGCGCCGCCGCGGCAGCGGTCAACAGCCCGATTCCGGCGGCTCCCGTCAGGGCCAGACCACCCGAACCGCCCTGGCCCTGCGTGTCCTCAGGGCTTGTCGCGCCGGCCGACGGCGAAGACGAGGGCGAGGCGGTGGCCTGCTCGGTCACCTTGATCGTGAAGTGGGCTCCGGCCTCACCAGAGGTCACGACGACGGTGTAGGTCCCCAGCGCCCGGCCGGCCACCAGCCCGGACGCCACGGCCACCCCGGACTCATCGGTGGTGATACGCACGGCATCGGCACGACCCTCGTCGAAACGGGGGCCGTCCTCCGTGTCGTCCTCCACCAGGAAGATCACGGCCTGACCTGCCGCCGGGCTGCCGGAATCCGTCACCTTGACCTTCAGCGGCGCCGGAAAGGCCTCGCCCGGCCGGCTCTGCTGCCCGTCCCCACTGACAATGCTGACCGCACGCGTCAGCTTCTTCACGTGCTCGGTGAACACCACCGACACGCCGTCCACCGTGGCCCGGACCGTGAAGTCGCCCTCCCGTCCATCGGTCTGGAAACGCGGCGACTGGGCGCGGCCCTGGTCATCCGTCGTGGCCACGGACCGCTGGTCCGTGCCCTGCGGTTCCACGAAGCGAACGCCGAGACCGTGCGGGTCCTCGATGGCGAACGTCACTTCCGCCTCCGGGACCGGACCGCCGTCCTTGCCGCGTGCGGTGACGGCGACCGGGGCGAACAGGATCGACGGGTTCACCGTCTGGTCGTCACCGGAGACCTTGGCGAGCTCGGTGACCGGACCGGCGGGCGGGGCCTGCCACTGGATGACGACGCGGCCTGCGCCGCCGGGTGCGTTGACGCCGCCCTCGCCGACTCCGGAAGTGTTCGGACCGTCCGAGGCCAGCCAGAACGGGTCGTCCTTGGCCGGGACCCGGTAGGCGTCGCCGCCCAGGATCCGCACATCGGACAACGCGGGCGAGGCATGACTGGAGCCGCCGCCGCCGTGGCCCGCATCGTTGTCGCCGCCGCCACCGCCGTTCACGCCGGACCCGCCGCCACCGCCTGCCCAGCCAGCGCCGCCGCCGCCACCGCCGTCCGGGCCGCCGGCGCCGCCCGCACCGCCCTGCGCCTGCCCGGCGCCAGGCTTGCCGTTACCGCCGCCCGCACCGCCCTCGGCCCCGCGCGCGCCCTTGCCGCCCAGGCCGCTACCCTCGGCGTCCTGACCGTTCTCGGCGCCCGCGGCGCCGGCGCCGCCCTGGGTTCGGACGTCCTGACCGCTGCCACCGCCGCCGCCGGCCACCAGCAGCGCCTTGCCGTCGCTGGTCCGGACCGACGTACTGGCCCCGCCCTTCGCCCCCCACAGGCCGTCGCCGGTGCCGCCCGGCGCATCGCCCGATCCGGGACCACCGACCTTGATCGACAGATGATCGCCGGCGGTGACGCGCACCGTGCCGGCCACGTACGCCGCGGCGCCTCCTGTGCCGAAGGCGTTACCCGTACCGCCCTGGCCCCAGGCCCGGACATCCAGCTTCTCGACCCCCGCAGGCACGGTGAAGTCCGCGCCGGCGGCGTCCGCGTCGAAGATCCGGCAGTGGTTGAACCCCGCGGTCGGCAGGCAGGTCGCGGAGTCGGCTCCGCCGGCCTGCCAGGCACCAGCCGCTCCCACACAGGCCGCGGCCAGTGCCACCGCTCCGATGCGCTGACCACCTCGGCGCAGCGCCGCGAATTGCTTCCTCATCAACCCTCCGTTGCCCTTACTGAACAAGCCCCCCAGGGCTTGACAACCGGCCGGGGAGACCGGAACCCGATACGGGTTCCGGCCGCGTCCAGCAGTGGTGTGATGCCGTCCAGATCGTCGCCCTCCGCCAGGAACGCGAACCGGCACAGCAGCGCCAGCATCGGCCCCGGATGCCG
>NZ_JBFAXR010000182.1:0-13130 GCF_040680895.1 Streptomyces sp. NPDC051940
TGCACGTCGGCGACCCGACGGCGGAGGAGGCCAAGGGGCCCGGGCCATCCGCTCCTCGTGAGCCGGGTCCGTCAGAAGTCGTCGTCGAAGGCCACCGAGCCCTCGACGGCGACCTGGTAGGCCGAGGCCCGGCGCTCGAAGAAGTTCGTCAGCTCCTGGACGTTCTGCAGCTCCATGAAGGAGAACGGGTTCTCCGAGCCGAACACCGGGGCCAGCCCGAGGCGCGCCAGCCGCTGGTCGGCCACGCACTGCAGGTACTCGCGCATCGACTCGGTGTTCATGCCCGGCAGACCCTCCCCGCACAGATCGCGGGCGAACTGCAGCTCGGCCTCCACGGCCTCCCGCAGCATCGCGGTGACCTGGGCGCCCAGCTCCTCGTCGAAGAGGTCCGGCTCCTCGGCGCGGACGGTGTCCACGACGTGGAAGGCGAAGTCCATGTGGCAGGACTCGTCGCGGAACACCCAGTTGGTGCCGGTGGCCAGGCCGTGCAGCAGACCGCGGCTGCGCAGCCAGTAGACGTAGGCGAAGGCGCCGTAGAAGAACAGGCCCTCGATACAGGCGGCGAAGCAGATGAGGTTGAGCAGGAAGCGGCGGCGGTCCTCCCGGGTCTCCAGCCGGTCGATGTCCTCGACGGAGTCCATCCACTTGAAGCAGAACTGCGCCTTCTCGCGGATGGACGGGATGTTCTCGACGGCCGCGAAGGCCGCCGCCCGCTCGTCCGGGTCGGGCAGGTAGGTGTCCAGCAGGGTCAGATAGAACTGGACGTGCACGGCCTCCTCGAAGAGCTGGCGGCTCAGATACAGCCGCGCCTCGGGGGAGTTGATGTGCTTGTAGAGCGTGAGGACCAGGTTGTTCGCCACGATCGAGTCGCCGGTGGCGAAGAACGCCACCAGCCGGCCGATCAGGTGCTGCTCGCCGGGGGAGAGCTTGGCCAGGTCCGCCACGTCCGAGTGGAGGTCGACCTCCTCGACCGTCCAGGTGTTCTTGATCGCGTCCCGGTAGCGCTCGTAGAAGTCCGGGTAGCGCATGGGGCGCAGCGTGAGCTCGAAGCCCGGGTCGAGCAGGTTCTTGGTCGCTGTTACGACAGGGGTCGTCATTACTGGCAGGCCTCGCAGGACTCGGGGTTCTCAAGGGAGCAGGCGACGGCTTCGGGGTCCGCCTGCTGGACCGGGACGGGCACCGAAGCGGCCGCCCGCGCGGACTGGGCGATCCGCGTCGCCGGGCGCGAGCGCAGGTAGTACGTCGTCTTCAGGCCGGACTTCCAGGCGTACGCGTACATCGAGCTGAGCTTGCCGATGGTCGGCGAGGCCATGAAGAGGTTCAGCGACTGGGCCTGGTCGAGATACGGCGTACGGGCGGCCGCCATATCGATGAGGGCACGCTGCGGCAGCTCCCACGCGGTGCGGTAGAGCGCGCGCAGCTCCGCGGGGATCCACGGCAGGTCCTGTACGGAGCCGCTGTGCTCGCGCAGCGCCTCGCGGGTCTGGGCGTCCCACACGCCGAGCTGCTTCAGGTCCTCCACGAGGTAGCCGTTCACCTGGAGGAACTCGCCGCTCAGGGTCTCGCGCTTGAAGAGGTTGGAGACCTGCGGCTCGATGCACTCGTAGACGCCGGCGATGGAGGCGATGGTGGCGGTGGGGGCGATGGCCAGCAGCAGAGAGTTGCGCAGGCCCGTGGCGGCGACGCGCTCGCGCAGCGCCGTCCACTTCTCCGGCCAGGTCACCGCCGCGTCCGGGAAGTGGTCCGGGTGCAGCACGCCGCGGGCGGCGCGTGTCTCGGCGTACGACGGGTGGGCCCCGTGCGTCTCGGCGAGGTCCGCGGAGGCGGTGTACGCGGCGAGCATGACGCGCTCGGAGATCCGGGTGGACAGGGCCTTCGCCCCGGCGGAGTCGAAGGGCAGGCGGAGCTTGAAGAACACGTCCTGCAGGCCCATCAGCCCGAGGCCCACCGGGCGCCAGCGCCGGTTGGAGGCGGCGGCCTGGCGGGTCGGGTAGAAGTTGATGTCCACCACCCGGTCCAGGAAGACCACGGCCGTACGGACGGTCTCGTCCAGCCGCTCCCAGTCGATGGCGCCGTGGGGTCCGACATGCTCGGACAGGTTGACCGAGCCCAGGTTGCACACGGCGGTCTCGCCGTCGTCCGAGACCTCCAGGATCTCCGTGCAGAGGTTGGAGGAGTGGATGACGCGGCCCGGCTCGGCCGTCTGGTTCGAGGTGCGGTTGGCGGCGTCCTTGAACGTCATCCAGCCGTTGCCGGTCTGCGCCAGGGTCCGCATCATCCGCCCGTAGAGCTGGCGTGCCGGCACCTGCTTGACGTACCGGCCCTCGGCCTCGGCCCGCCGGTACGCCTCGTCGAACTCACCCCCGTAGAGATCGACCAGCTCCGGCACCTCCCCGGGGGAGAAGAGCGACCACTGACCGTCCGCCTCGACCCGGCGCATGAACTCGTCCGGGATCCAGTGCGCCAGGTTCAGGTTGTGGGTGCGGCGCGCCTCCTCGCCGGTGTTGTCGCGCAGCTCCAGGAACTCCTCCACGTCCGCGTGCCAGGGCTCCAGATAGACGCAGGCGGCGCCCTTGCGCTTGCCGCCCTGGTTCACCGCGGCGACCGAGGAGTCGAGGGTGCGCAGGAACGGGACGATGCCGTTGGAGTGGCCGTTGGTGCCGCGGATCAGCGAACCGCGCGAGCGGACCCGGGTGAACGGGATGCCGATGCCGCCGGAGTGCTTCGACAGCCGGGCCACCTGGTGGTAGCGCTCGTAGATCGAGTCCAGGTTGTCCTGCGGGGAGTCCAGCAGATAGCAGGACGACATCTGCGGGTGGCGGGTGCCGGAGTTGAAGAGCGTGGGCGAGGAGGGGAGGTACGACAGGGTGCTCATCAGGCGGAACAGCTCGGCGACCTCGTCCACCGCGGCGGTGGTGGCGTCGGCCGCGAGCCCGCTCGCGATGCGCAGGAAGAAGTGCTGCGGGGTCTCGACGACCTGCCGGTTCACCGGATGGCGCAGCAGGTACCGGGTGTGGACCGTGCGCAGTCCGAAGTAGCCGAAGCGGTCGTCGCGGCCCTCGGCGACGGCCTGCTCGGCCAGCGCGTCGAGGCGCTCGGCGTGCAGCCGGACGAAGTCGGCGGTGGCGTCGGCGACCAGGCCCTCGCGGTGGCCCACGGCGATCGAGGAGGAGAACGAGGTCGCCCCCTGGCCGGCCGCCTCCTCGCGGATCGCGAGGGTGAGCAGCCGGGCGGCGAGCCGGGAGTACTGCGGCTCCTCGCCGATCAGTCCGGCCGCGGCCTCCGTGGCCAGGGCGCGCAGCCCGGCCTCGTCGGAGCCGGGATGGCGGCCCCGCAGCGCGGCGGCGACGACCTTGCCGGGCTCGGTGGCGGTCAGGTCGGCGGTGAGCTCGGTCAGGGTCCGGAGCAGCGAAGCTGAGACGGGCTCCGCGGCAGGCGGTGCGATGGTCAAGGTGAGTGCACTCCCTCGCTCGGCTGGGGGCCGCGAGGGGGAGGCTTCAGGGCGCGTCGCAGGCGCGCGTGGGCACCCCGAGGCGTCCTTGAGGCCCAACCCGCGAGACCCGGACGAATGAACGACGCCCCGTTCAGGGGCGTACCATCGGCAGGTCCTCGGACTCGCGGCTTCCGGGCATGCCGGAAACCGCACACCGTTGCGGGACAGTTCCGGATTCCCACCGGATTCCCCTGCGGCGACAGCGAGAACGAGCATACATGTTGGGGTGCCTCGCGGTGGACACCCCCAGATGTTGTGTCGCGCTGGCGAGCCGTCAGATCCCTTGCGGCGCCCGGGGGATGGCGTGCACGCGCCTTTCCGGGCCTTACAGCTCCAGCTCGTACGCCCACAGCAGCAGCCCCGACTCCGGGCGCGGATGCCAGTCGCGCTCCGGGGCGCGGACGAAGCCCAGACGCCCGTACAGCCGGTGCGCGGCGCGCATGAGGTGCTGCGTGGACAGCACGAGCCGGCCGTGTCCCTGCTCCCGGGCCAGCTCCACGCACCGGCGCACCAGCGCCTCCCCGACGCCCCGCCCCCGCGCCGCCTCGTCGACGACGAGCATGCGGAACTCGGCCTCCCCGGGGCGCGCGATGTCCGCGTACTCCCCGGCGTCGCCCACGTACGCCACGGCGCCCAGCAGGGCGTCGTCCCCGGGCTCCACGGCCACCAGGACCAGCGCGTGCCCGGCCCGGGCGCGGGCGTCGCGCAGCTGCGGCAGGTACGGATCGTCGGCGCCGCCCGACAGCAGGCCGCCGTCCAGGTAGGCGCGGGCGGTCAGCTCGCCGACGGCGTCGAGCTCCTCGGGGCGTGCGGGTCTGATCGTGAAGTCCATGCGGCTCAGTGTGCCCGGCGGGTCCGACAGGCGTTCGAGCCGTCCGGGGGGCGGACGTGCGTGAGGCCGCCACCGGCTTCCCGGTGGCGGCCTCAGGCACGTGAGCTGTCAGCAGCAGCGGAACCCCTGGCGGGGGTCCCCCTCGCGGGCGTCCATACGGCAGCGTTCGAAGTCGCGGCGGGTCATGACCTCGGCCTGCGGGTCGTGCTTGCGGGCGTGCTCGACGTACCGCTCGTACGCCGTCTCGTCCGTCAGCTCCTGCAGATACCGCCAGATCCTGCGGCCCGCCACCACGAGTGTCATGACGTCGCTCCCTCCTCGGCGCCGACGCGCTGGCCCGGAATCCTTCCGCCGCCCGAGCCGAGGCCGGCCGCGGCCAGTTCCGCCTTCTCCTCCTTGGTGGCGAAGAGCTGGGCGGGGGCGACGTACTTCGACTCTACGTACGGTTCCTCGTGGTTGACCACCGTGTCGGGGTTGCGCAGCGCCTTGATGCAGACCCGGGCCGCGTCGGCGATCACGATGACGACGAGGATCGCGAAGACCGCGGAGAGGACGCCCTGCACCGTGGTGTTGGTGACGATGGTCTCCATGTCGGCCTTCGACGTGGCCGGCGGCACGACCTTGCCCGCGTCGATGGCGGCCTGGGCGTTGTCCCGCTGCTGGAAGAAGCCGACCCGCGGGTCGTCCGAGAACACCTTCTGCCAGCTGGCGGTGAGGGTGACGACGGCGACCCACACCATCGGGACGCCCGTCACCCAGGCCCACTTGAGCCGGCCCGACTTGATGAGCAGCGTGGTGCACACCGTCAGCGCCACCGCGCCGAGCAGCTGGTTGGAGATGCCGAACAGCGGGAACAGCTGGTTGATGCCGCCCAGCGGGTCCTTCACGCCGGTCCACAGGAAGTAGCCCCACAGACCGGTGGTGATGGCGCTGGTGAGCAGCAGCCCGGGCCACCAGCTGACCTGCTTCAGCGGCTTGTAGATGTTGCCCAGGGTGTCCTGGAGCATGAAGCGGCCCACCCGGGTGCCCGCGTCGATCGCGGTGAGGATGAACAGCGCCTCGAACATGATCGCGAAGTGGTACCAGAACGCCTTGAGGCCGTTCCCGGTCACCTGGGAGAAGACCTCGGAGACGCCGACCGCGAAGGTCGGCGCGCCGCCGGTGCGGGACAGCAGCGAGGGCTCCTCGACGGCCTTGGCGGCCGCCGCCAGCTGGTCCGGGGTGATCGAGTAGCCGAGGCCGTTGATCGCCTGGGAGGCCGAGTCGACCGTCGTGCCGATGACGCCGGGAGCGGAGTTCATCGCGAAGTACAGGCCGGGGTCGAGCACACAGGCGGCGATCATCGCCATGATCGCGACCGAGGACTCCATCAGCATGGAGCCGTACCCGATCATCCGGATCTGGGTCTCCTTCTCCACCATCTTCGGGGTGGTGCCCGAGGAGATGAGCGAGTGGAAGCCGGAGATGGCGCCGCAGGCGATGGTGATGAAGACGAACGGGAAGAGCGAGCCCGCGAAGACCGGCCCGGTGCCGGCCGTGGCGAAGTCCGTGACCGCGTCCATCTGCAGCGCCGGGGCGGCGACCAGGACGCCGATGAAGAGGAGCACGATGGTGCCCATCTTCATGAACGTCGACAGGTAGTCGCGCGGCGCCAGCAGCATCCACACCGGGAGCACCGAGGCGATGAAGGAGTACACCAGCAGCCAGATGACCAGCGACTCCTTGCTCAGCGTGAAGGTGTCCGCCAGCGAGGAGTCCGCCACGTACTTGCCGCCGACGAGGGCGAGCAGCAGCAGGCCGACGCCGATGAGGGAGACCTCGGCGACCCGGCCCGGGCGGATGACCCGCAGATAGAAGCCCATCAGCAGGGCGATCGGGATCGTCATGCCGATGGAGAAGGTGCCCCACGGCGACCCGGCGAGGGCGTTGATCAGCACGAGGGCGAGCACGGCCAGCAGGATGATCATGATGGCGAACACGGCGCACAGCGCCGCGACGCCGCCGACCGGGCCGATCTCCTCACGGGCCATCTGGCCGAGCGAACGGCCGCCCCGGCGGGTGGAGAAGAACAGCACCACCATGTCCTGCACGGCACCGGCGAAGATCACGCCGGCGACGATCCAGATGGTGCCCGGCAGATAGCCCATCTGCGCGGCGAGCACCGGGCCGACCAGCGGACCGGCGCCGGAGATGGCCGCGAAGTGGTGCCCGAGCAGCACCCGGCGGTCCGTCGGGTGGTAGTCGACGCCGTTGTCCAGCAGCTCGGCGGGGGTCGCCCGGGTCTTGTCGGCCTTCAGCACCTTGTAGGTGATGAACTTCGAGTAGAACCGGTAGGCGATCGCGTACGAACCGAGCGCGGCGGCGACCATCCAGGCGGCGGACACCTCCTCACCGCGGGAGAGGGCGAGTACGGTCCAGCCGATGGCGCCGACAATGGCGACAAGTGCCCAGATCGCTATGGATTGCGGAGAAGGCGGCTGACGCCGCGCTCCGGTTTCAGGTGGTGCGGTGGTTGTCGACATATCGGCTCCGTCCCCTGCGCTGATCTGTCTGCGTGTTAATGCGCAGGAAATCTAGAGCAGGGCTGTGGCCCGCGTCACTAGGTCGTCGTATCGCTAAACGGTTACGACAGCCTGTGCGACGACGGGCCCGGAGCCTGGATGCGCAGGTCAGCCGTTGGGCCGCTGCAGCCTGGCGACGAACTTGTACCGGTCGCCCCGGTACACCGACCGCACCCACTCCACGGGCTCACCCGAGTCGTCCCGGGAGTGCCGGGACAGCATCAGCATCGGCAGGCCCACGTCCGTACCCAGCAGACCGGCCTCGCGCGGGGTGGCCAGGGAGGTCTCGATGGTCTCCTCGGCCTCGGCCAGATGGACGTCGTAGACCTCGGCCAGGGCGGTGTACAGGGAGGAGTACTTCACCAGGCTGCGGCGCAGGGCGGGAAAGCGCTTTGCCGACAAATGCGTCGTCTCGATGGCCATCGGCTCGCCGCTCGCGAGCCGCAGCCGCTCGATCCGCAGCACCCGGCCGCCGGTGGTGATGTCCAGCAGCTCGGCCAGCCGGTCGTCGGCGGTGACGTAGCCGATGTCCAGCAGCTGGGAGGTGGGCTCCAGGCCCTGGGCGCGCATGTCCTCGGTGTACGAGGTCAGTTGCAGGGCCTGCGAGACCTTGGGCTTCGCGACGAACGTGCCCTTGCCCTGGATCCGCTCCAGCCGGCCCTCCACGACCAGCTCCTGCAGCGCCTGGCGCACGGTGGTGCGGGAGGTGTCGAACTCCGCGGCCAGGGTGCGCTCCGGCGGTACGGGGGTGCCGGGCGGCAGCGTCTCCGTCATCTCCAGCAGATGCCGCTTCAGCCGGTAGTACTTGGGCACGCGTGCGGTGCGCGGCGCGCCGGCCGCGCTCTCCGTCTCCTCGGCCGCTGACGCGCTCCGGGCGCTCTGGCCCGCCGCCCCCGATCGGGGTCCCGCGGTACCCGCCCGTGCCGTACCGGCGTTCGTCCTCATAGCTCCTCCGTTGACTGCGGGTCACATCCTGGCACGGCCTGGCCCTCCAGGGACGGGGTCACCGGTGACGGGATGGTCACAGGTCGGGCGGTTGTCCCGGCCCGGCCACCGGCGTCGCCGCCGGACCGTCCGCTCCGTGCGGGGTGGTACCCCGCATGTCGGTCCGGTAACGACAGGTGACGAGGGTCGACGAGACCCTTGACACCCCCAATGGTCTAGGCCAAGCTGCGGTCAACTCATTGGTCTGGACCAAGTATTCCCTGGCTGGTCTAAACCATTAAAGACCACAACTCAGCCCCACGGGCAGTGCCCGGAAGCCTGGATTTTGCGTCGGGTGGGGGAGGGACTGGCATCCGAGGAGGATGGCGTGAAGCGCAAGATCATCGCGGCGATCGGTGCCGCGGGCCTGGTGATCGGTCTGGCCGCCTGTGGTTCGGACGACGGCGGCGACGGCAGCGACAAGGCCAAGGCGGAGAAGGCCCCGAAGGAGCTGACCGTCTGGCTGACCGTCGACGCCCAGAACAACTGGCCCGAGCTGGTCAAGAAGGCCGACGACGCGATCACCGCCAAGTACCCGGGCATCAAGATCAAGCACGAGTACTACCCGTGGAACGACAAGAACGCCAAGCTGGACGCGGTGCTGGCGACCGACAAGACCCCTGACGTGGTCGAGATGGGCAACACGGAGATGCTGCCCTACATGATCAAGGGCGCGTTCGCCGAGCTCGACGCCGCGAAGTTCGACAACTCCGCCGCCTGGCTGGGCGGTCTGAAGGAGTCGGCGACCTACGACGGCAAGCTGTACGGCGTTCCCTACTACGCCGGTTCGCGCGTCGCCACCTGGCGCAAGGACGTGGCGAAGGAGGCCGGCGTCACCGCCGCGCCGACCACGTACGACGAGCTCACCGGGGCACTGGACAAGATCCAGGAGAAGAACGGCGCCAAGTTCAACGCCTGGTACCAGCCCACCCGCGACTGGTACGCGGCCATGTCGTACGTCTACGACAACGGCGGCGCCATCGCCAAGAAGGACGGCGACCAGTGGAAGGGCACCCTCTCCACCCCTGAGGCGATCAAGGGCCTGACCGAGTTCAAGGACGTCGTCGGCAAGTACATGCACGGCGACCTGACCAAGGACGAGGCCGACCGCTACATCGTCTACGGCCAGGGCAAGTCGGCCATGCTCTTCGGTGCGGCCTGGGAGGGCGGCGCCGCCGCCGACCCGAAGGTCGACAAGACGGGCGGCAAGCTGAAGGACAACCTCGAGTCCTTCGTGATGCCCGGCCCGAACGGCAGCCCGCTGCCCGTCTTCCTCGGCGGCTCGGACCTCGCCGTGCCGGCCAAGTCCGACGCCCCGCAGGCGGCGTCCGAGTGGATCAACGCCTTCACCGGCAAGGACGGCCAGCAGGGTCTGATCGGCAAGGGCAACCTGCCGAACAACACCACCGACCTGGCCCCGCTGAAGGAGCAGGACGCGACCAAGGTCCCGGCGACCGCGGCGGAGAAGAGCTGGTTCATCCCCACCGCCCCGGGCTGGCTGACCCTGGAGAAGCAGAACGTGCTGGAGACCATGCTCCAGGACATCTGCACCGGCAAGAAGTCGGTCGAGGACGCCGCGAAGTGGGCGGACGACGAGATCAACAAGGTCATCAACACCGCCTGACCCTTCCGTTGACCGGAAGGGCCCGCCCCGACGGCGGCGGGCCCTTCCGGGCGTCCCGAACACCAGCGAAACAGCTCAGCAGCCCGAGGAGCACCGATGAGTGCCGCAGAGACCACCACGCCCAAGGTGCCGCTGGGCGGGCAGGCACCCGTGGCCGGCCCGCCGGACGCCAGGACGCGGCGCAGCGCCGCCCGACCGCCCCGCAGATCCGGGCTCGCCCCCTGGGCGCTGCTCGCGCCGACCATCGGGGTGCTCGCCCTGGTGCTCGGCTATCCGCTGGTCCGGCTGGTGACCCTGGCCTTCCAGGAGTTCGGCCAGGCGCAGCTGTGGGGGACCAGAGAGGCCGTCTGGGTCGGCTTCGACAACTTCACCGACGTGCTCGGCGACGGCACCTTCTGGGAAGTGGTGCTGCGCACGGTCGTCTTCGCCGTCGGGGCCGTGGTCCTCACCCTGGTGCTCGGCATGCTCATCGCCCTGCTGCTGCAGCAGGTCTCCGGCTGGCTGAAGATCCTCATCAACATCGCCCTGGTGGCCAGTTGGGGTATGCCGATCATCGTCGCCGTCACCGTGTTCCGGTGGATGTTCGACACCGACTACGGCGTACTGAACTGGGTGCTCAGCCGGCTGCCCGGGATGGACTACGACGGCCACAACTGGTTCGCCAGCGGCACCCAGGGCCTCGCCGTGATCATGCTGCTGGTGGTGTGGGGCGCGATACCGTTCGTCGCCATCACGCTCAGCGCCGGCCTGACCCAGGTGCCGCAGGAACTGCAGGAGGCCGCCCGCCTCGACGGCGCCGGCGCGCTCGGCGTCTTCCGCCACGTCACCATGCCGATCCTCAAGCCCATCATCGTCATGCTGACGACGCTCTCCGCGATCTGGGACCTCGGCGTCTTCCCGCAGGTGTGGCTGATGCGCGGCGGCCATCCGGAGGCGGAGTTCCAGCTGCTGACCACCTACTCCTACCAGGAGGCCTTCGTGGTCAACGACTACGGGGGCGGCTCCGCCATCGCCCTGATCACCGTGCTGCTGCTGCTCGGGGTGGTCGCCGTGTACATGCGCCAGATGCTGAAGATCGGAGAGGTCGAGTGAGTACGACGACCGCGGGCACCCGGCCCCGCCGCACCGCCCGGCGGCGCGGCGGGAAGCTCGGCTACAACCTGCTGGGCCTGGTGGTCCTGGCCTGCTCGGCGTTCCCCGTCTACTGGATGCTGAACACCGCGTTCAAGCCGGCGAAGGACGCGATCGACCCCGATCCGCACTTCTTCCCCTGGCCGGTGACGCTGGACAACTTCCGCCGCGCCCTGGACATCGCGGACTTCTGGGGCCCCGTCGGCCGCAGCCTCACGGTCTCGCTGGTCACCGTGGCCATCGCGACCGTGGTGGGCCTGCTGGCGGCGCTGGCCATCTCCCGGTTCGCCTTCCACGGCCGCAAGGCGGTCATCATCGGGATCCTGACCGTGCAGATGATCCCGCTGGTCGCGATGATCATCCCGGTCTTCCTGCTGCTGAACGACCTCGGCCAGTACGACAGGCTCACCGGCCTGATCGTGACGTATCTGACCTTCGTCCTGCCGTTCACGATCTGGATGCTCCGGGGCTTCATCGTGAACATCCCCAAGGAGCTCGAAGAGGCCGCGATGGTCGACGGCTGCTCCCGCACCGGCGCCTTCCTGCGGGTCGTCTTCCCGCTGCTGGCCCCTGGTATCGTCGCGACCTCCGTGTACGGGTTCATCCAGGCGTGGAACGAATGGCTGTACGCGCTGATGCTGATGAGCCAGGAGCACCAGACGGCGACGGTCTGGCTCGGCAACTTCTCCACCCAGCGCGGCACCGAGTTCGCGCCCATGATGGCCGGTTCGACCATGATGGCGGTGCCGATCGTCGTGCTCTTCCTCTCCGTCCAGAAGAAGATGGCCGCGGGGCTCACCGCCGGCGCAGTGAAGGGCTGATCCACCAGTATGTCGACCCTGATCCAGGGCACCGAGACCCTGACCCGGGACGCGCTCGCCGTCCTCCAGCCCGGCTTCGGGGGCCTCACGCCGCCCGACTGGGTGCTGCGCCGGCTCGACGAGGGCCTGACCGGCGTCGGGCTCTTCGGCCGCAACGTGCGGGACCCCGAGCAGGTCGCGGCGCTCACCGCCCGGCTGCGGGCGGTACGGCCCGACGTCCTCGTCGCGATGGACGAGGAGGGCGGCGACGTCACCCGCCTCGAGGTCCGCACCGGCTCCTCCTTCCCCGGCAACCTCGCCCTCGGCGCCGTCGACGACGCGGCCCTCACCCGGTCGGTGGCCCGCGAGCTGGGCCGCCGGCTCGCCGAGTGCGGCGTCAACATGAACTGGGCGCCGTCCGCGGACGTCAACTCCAACCCGGACAACCCGGTCATCGGCGTCCGCTCCTTCGGCGCCGACCCCGGGCTCGTCGCCCGGCACACCGCGGCGTACATCGCCGGCCTGCACGAGGCCGGGGTCGTCGCCTGTACGAAGCACTTCCCCGGGCACGGTGACACCGCGACCGACTCGCACCACGCGCTGCCGCACATCGACGCGCCGCTGCCGGTGCTGCTGGAGCGCGAACTCGTGCCCTTCCGGGCGGCGATCGAGGCCGGGACGAAGGTCGTGATGAGCGCGCACATCGTGCTCACGGCGCTCGACCCGGCGCTGCCGGCGACGCTGTCGCGCCGGGTCATGACCGGGCTGCTGCGCGCGCCCGCCGCCGAGGGCGGCCTGGGCTTCGACGGCGTGATCTCCACCGACGCCCTCGAGATGCAGGCGATCGCCTCGACGTACGGCATGGCGCGCGGGGCCGTCATGGCGCTGGCGGCCGGTGCCGACGCGCTGTGCCTCGGCTTCCACGCCGACGACGCGCTGGTGGACTCTCTCCGGGACGCCATCGTGGCGGCGGTGCGTTCCGGAGAGCTCGGCGAGGAGCGGCTCGCGGAGGCCGCGGGGCGGGTACGGGCGCTCGCCGCGTGGGCTTCCGCGGGCGGCGGCGCGGTGGAGGGGGCCGCGTCGCCGAACCCGTCCGTCGGTCTCGTCGCGGCGCGGCGGGCGCTGCGGGTGACGGGCGGGGGGTCCTTCGTACCGCTGACTGCCGCGCCGTACGTCCTGTCCTTCACGCCGGTGGCCAACATGGCGGCCGGTGACGAGACGCCGTGGGGGCTCGGCCCCGAGCTGGCGCGGCTGCTGCCGGGTACGACGACGGCGTACGCCGGGCCGGACACCCCGGCGGGCGAGGTGGCCGCGGCGGCGGCCGGACGCCCGCTCGTGGCCGTGGTGCGCGACGTGCACCGCCACGCGTGGATGGCGTCGGCGCTGTCGTCGCTCCTCGCGGAGCGGCCGGACGCGGTGGTGGTGGAGATGGGCGTCCCCCAGGCCCCGCCGTCGGGCGCGCCGCACATCGCCACGCACGGGGCTTCGCGGGTGTGCGGTCAGGCGGCGGCGGAGTACATCGCGGGCGTCGCCTGACGCCTCGCGCCCGTGCGGGCGCGGGGTTGCGTCCGGTGCGTCGGGCTGCGCCCGGCCTGGCGTCGGCTTTGCGGGGCGGCGGATCGCGTCCGGTGCCGGCGCCGCCCGCGCCTTCGGCGCGGGATTGCCCCCACCCGCACGCCACCCGTTGCGGTGTTGCCTGGTCACC
>NZ_JBFAXR010000183.1:0-13100 GCF_040680895.1 Streptomyces sp. NPDC051940
CCCGCACCCGCGGCGCCCCGGCCGCCGCCGCGGAGCTGCTCGACCTGGCCCTGGGCCTGGGCGCGGTCAGCCCCGACCGGCTGATCCGGCTCGGCATCTGCCACTTCGAGGCCGGTGACACGGCCCAGGCCAGGACCGCGCTGGAGAAGGCCGTCGCCGGCCTCGGCCCCGGTGAACCGCGCGCCGAGGCGCTGCTGCAGCTGGCCGCCGTACGCCTGCACGACGACAGCTACCGCGAGGCCGCCGTCCATCTGGAGCAGGCCCGCGCCGAGGCCGGCGCGGGCACGTCGCTGCACCTGCGCGTCGTGATCCAGCTGATGTACGTCCTGGTCAACCTCGGCCGTATCCCGGAGGCCGTGGACCTCGCCGGCCCCGTCCTCGACGCGGCCCGGCGCACCGCCGACGGGCATCTGGAGTCCCTGGCCCTCGCCAGCGCCACGATCATCCGCTACCTCGGCGGGCAGGGCCTGGACGAGGCGGCGCTGCGGCGCTCCCTCCAGCTCGAGAACCCCGACGTCCCCACCGTCTCCATGCTCCGGCCCTCCCTCATCGCCGGGGCCCTGCTGGCCTGGACCGGACGGCTCGCGGAGGGCCGCGAGCGGCTGGTGGCGCTGCGGCGGCGGTGCCTGGAGCGCGGCGAGGAGAGCGCGCTCATGTACGTCGACTTCTATCTGGTCGGCATCGAGTGCTGGAGCGGCGACGCGGCCGCCGCCCTGGCGCTGGCGGAGGACGCCGAGCAGCGGGCCGAGCAGCTCGGCAGCCAGGTGCCGCGTGCCATCGCGCTGACCGTACGGGCCGCCGCCGAGGCGTGCGCCGGACGGGCGGAGCAGGCCGTGGCGGCCGCGGGCGAGGCCGTCGCCCTGTTCCTCGACGCCGACTGTGCGGCGGCGGCCGTGTGGCCCGCGGCGACGCTGGGCGCGGTGCGGGTGGCCGAGGGCGACCACGCGGCGGCGGCCGGGGTGCTCGGCCCGGTGCTCGCGGGGCTCGCCGGGATCGGGCTGGTGGAGCCCGTGCCGCTGCCGATGGTGGCGGACGGCGTCGAGGCGCTGGTGGGGCTGGGCCGGATCGAGGAGGCGGAGCCGGCGTTGGCGCTGCTCGAAGCCGCCGCCGGACGCGAACCGCAGCTGTGGGCGCCGGTGCCGGCCGCCCGTTCGCGGGCCCTGCTGCTGGCCGCGCGCGGCAGGCTCGACGAGGCGGCCGACGCCGCCGAGGAGGCCGTCGCGGCCTGCTCCCGGCTGCCCGGTCCGATGCCCCTGGAGCGGGCGCGCAGCCTGCTGGTGCTGGGCCAGGTGCGCCGCCGGCGCCGGCAGAAGCGGGCCGCGGCCGAACCGCTGCGGGAGGCGCTGCACGTGTTCGAGGAGCTGGGCGCCGCGCAGTGGGCCGAGCGGGCCCGCGACGAGCTGCGCCGGGCCGGGCCGAGCGCGGGCGGGTTCGGCGAGCTGACGGCGGTCGAGGAGCGGATCGCGCGGGCGGTGGCGGACGGCATGACCAACCGGGAGGCCGCCGCCGCCCTGTTCATCAGCCCGAAGACCGTCGAGGCCCATCTCTCCCGGGTGTACCGCAAGCTCGGCATCCGCTCCCGGGTCCAGCTGAGCCGGTATCTGGAGAGCGACGGAACGTATAGGGAATCTCCCGATTCCTCCTGAAGACTTATGACTTAGTCTCACTCGGGTCGTCGCGTCGCCGACGCGCACGACAGGGAGGGGAGAGTCAGATGCTGAGACGTGCAGTGGCCGCCGGGGCGATGGCGGCAGCGCTCACCCTGGGTGCCGGGGGCACCGCCTGGGCGCACGAGTGCTTCAACGCCAGCCGGTCCGACCAGGGCAACGCGGGGGCGGCCAACTCGCAGCGGTGGTTCACCGCCACGGTCGAGGGCTTCGTGTACAGCCCCGACTTCCCGCCGGACGTCGACAAGGAGTGCTTCCTCGCGTACTGGCGGGCGAACGGCGGCCCGGAGAGCTTCACGATCTTCACCGGGCACACGCTCACCGAGGGCAGTTCGAACCCGAACCTGGCCGACGGGCGCGGAATCGACCACATCGAGGACGCGTACGGCGGGCTGCTCGGAGCGGGCTTCGGCGCCTGCGGCTGACCGGCAGGGGGGTGGGGAAGGGGCGCGCCGACACGGCGCCGCCCCTTCCCGCGCGTCAGCCGGGGCCCGGGCCGGCGATGGCTACGCTGTGCGCCATGACGTCGCGTCCCGATCAGGTGCCCGAGCGGCTGCTGGCCAAGGCGAGCTGGCTGGTCAAGGAGGTCGCCGTGTACGCCGGCCGGCTCTCGCACGAGGGCTTCGCGGCGGCGGGGGCGCGGCCCTACTGGTACCCGCTGCTGGCCGCCCTCGACGAGTTCGGCCCGTCCAGCCAGGCGGACCTCGGGCGGCGTTGCGGTATCGACCGCAGCGACGTGGTGGCCGCGGTCAGCGCGATGGCGGACGCGGAGTACGTCCGGCGCACCGAGGACCGCGTCGACCGCCGGCGCAACGTCATCACCCTCACCACCGCGGGCGAGCGGGAGCTGCGGGCGCTGGACGGGCATCTGGCCGCCGTCCAGGAGGCCCTGCTGGAGCCGCTGGACGGCGCGGAGCGCGAGCAGCTGGTACGGCTGCTGCAGCGCGTCCGCGCCCATCAGCGGGACCGGGTCTCGTAGCCGGGTCCCGTCACTGGGTCTCGTAGACCAGCAGCTCCGTGCCTGCGGGGGACTCGCCGTCGTCCGGGGCCGCCCACATCCGTACGCCGCCGGAGGCCGTGGCCTCCAGCAGGACGGGGTTGCGGGTGGCGACGTGGTTCGCCGCGGACCACAGGGTCACCGGGACCTCGTACTCGATCGCCTTCGTGTCCAGGTCCAGCACCGCGATGCCGCCCAGCTCGAACGGCGCGCCGGCGGCCGAGGTGAAGCCGGTGATCCCGGTGCACAGCATCTTGCCGTGCTCCGCGTACGCGCAGTCCTGGTAGTCCACGTAGTGGCTCTGGTTGGGCTGCCGGACCAGCTGCCGCCCCGAGCGGTCCCAGGTGTAGTACGTGCGCGAGCCCCACGAGACGCCGTGCACGCGTCCGGTCCGCGGGTCCGGCACCACGCCGCCGATGTGGTCGCCCACCCGGAACACCTCGCGCACGGCCAGGCTGTCCGCGTCCACGCGGTAGACGACGGCGGCGCTGTTCGGCCGGTACTCGGCCACCGGCACCCACACGGACTTCCCGTCCGTGTCGATCCCGCCCGGGTGGTACATGTGCCCCTCGCCGAGCACCACGTCGTGCAGCAGCCGGCCCTGCAGATCGAGGACGAACAGATGCCCGACGCCCTTGCCCGGCGAGCGGTCGTACCCGTCGACGGGCGCCGGATAGCGCACCGGAGCCTCGATGATCTCCACGCTGGAGAGGAAGATCCGGTCACCCACCCGCGCCATGCCCTGCGGGTGGTACGTCGGGAAGTCCAGCCGGATCCGATCGACGAGCCGCCACTGCGTGCTCCGGGTGAGCTTGCCCACCGCGTCCACGACCTCGGCGTCGCGCGGCCGCTCCGCCGAACTCGCCGTCCGCGGCGCGGTCATGGCGGACGCCGCCAGGAACCCGAGCACGGCTCCGGTCAGCGCGAGCCCGCCCAGCACCCGCCTCGGCCGCCGGGCCGCCCGTGCCGCCGTCGCCCGTGCCCTCGCTCGTACAAGCCTCATGGGAAGGTCCTTTCTCCTCGCGGCAGCTTCCTGTGCCCGGATGACCGCGGGGCGACCACCCGGCAGAGCGCAGTGAAGCAACAGGTGGCGCGAGGCGACAGATGGTGCGCGGCAACACCCTCGGATACGGCGGCTGTTACGACGGTGCGCGCTCCGGCGCACCTCACCGAGGGCCGGCGTAGCGCCCTGGCCCGTACGGGACGTCAGTCGCCGCTTGTCAGGACCTCGGACAGGTCGTAACTCAGGGGCTCGTCCAGCTGCTCGAACGTGCAGCTCCGCGGCTCGCGGTCGGGGCGCCAGCGGCGCCACTGGGCGGTGTGGCGGAAGCGCCGGCCGTTCTCCATGTGGTCGTAGGCCACCTCCAGCACCCGCTCCGGGCGCAGCGGCACCCAGGACAGGTCCTTCTGGCCGCTCCAGCGGCTGGGCGCGCCCGGAAGGCGGGCCGACTCGTGGGCCTCCTCGTCCGCCCAGTCGGCCCACGGATGGTCCTCGACGGAGTCCATGCGCAGCGGCTCCAGCTCCGTCACCAGCTCGGCGCGGCGCTGCATGGAGAACGCCGCGCAGACGCCCACGTGCTGCAGGGCGCCCTGCCCGTCGTACAGGCCGAGCAGTATCGAGCCGACCACCGGGCCGCTCTTGTGCCAGCGGAAGCCGGCCACCACGACGTCCGCCGTGCGCTCGTGCTTCACCTTGGTCATCAGGCGTTCGTTCGGCCGGTAGAGGAGGTCGAGCGGCTTGGCGATCACGCCGTCCAGGCCGGCTCCCTCGTAGCTCTCGAACCAGCCCTGCGCGACCTCGATGTCCGTGGTGGCCGGGGCGAGATGGACCGGCGGCCTCGCCTTGGCCAGCGCCTGCTCCAGCGCGGCGCGCCGCCCGGTGAGCGGTGTGTCCATCAGGGAGTCGTCGCCGAGCGCGAGGATGTCGAAGGCGACGAAGCTCGCGGGCGTCGTCTCGGACAGCAGCTTCACCCGGGAGGCGGCCGGGTGGATGCGTTCCGTTATGGCGTCGAAGTCGAGCCGCCCGTCGCGCACGATGACGATCTCGCCGTCCACGACGATCCGCTCCGGGAGGTTGGCCTTCAGGGCCTCGACCAGCTCCGGCAGATAGCGCGTCAGCGGCTTTCCGGTGCGGCTGCCGATCTCCAGCTCGTCCCCGTCGCGGTAGACGATCGCGCGGAAGCCGTCCCACTTGGCCTCGTACTGCATGCCCGGCGGGATCTTCTTGGCCGACTTGGCCAGCATGGGGCGTACGGGCGGCATCACCGGGAGGTCCATGCGGTCGATTATGAGGCGCGGCACCGACAATCGCCTTAACGTGTGGCACATGGGTGCGGCGATCGAGCTCCAAGCGGGTGAGCGCAAGGTCCGGCTTTCGAGCCCGGACAAGGTCTATTTCCCCGAGAAGGGGTACACGAAGCTCGATCTCGCTCAGTACTACCTGGCGGTCGGGGACGGAATCCTGCGGGCTCTGCGCAACCGGCCGACGACGCTCGAACGCTACCCGGACGGGGTGACGGGCGAATCGTTCTTCCAGAAGCGCGCTCCGAAGAACACGCCCGACTGGATCCCCACGGCCCGGATCACCTTCCCCAGCGGTCGGCGCGCCGACGAGATCTGTCCCACCGAACTGGCCGCCGTCATCTGGGCGGCCCAGTTCGGCACGTTCACCTTCCACCCGTGGCCGGTGCGGGCCACCCATGTGGACCATCCCGACGAACTGCGGCTCGATCTGGACCCGCAGCCGGGGACCGACTTCAAGGACGCGGCCCGCGCGGCGCACGAACTGCGCGCCGTGCTGGCGGACGCCGGGCTCGAGGGCTGGCCCAAGACGTCCGGCGGGCGCGGGCTGCACGTGTTCGTGCCGATCGAGCCGCGGTGGACGTTCGTCCAGGTGCGGCGGGCGGCGATCGCCGCGGGGCGGGAGCTGGAGCGGCGGATGCCCTCGGCCGTCACCACGGCGTGGTGGAAGGAGGAGCGCGGGGAGCGGGTGTTCGTCGACTTCAACCAGACCGCCCGGGACCGGACGATCGCCTCCGCCTACTCCGTGCGGCCCGCGCCGCACGCGCCCGTGTCGGCGCCCCTGCGGTGGGACGAGGTGGACTCCGTCGAGCCCAGGGACTTCGATCTGCGGTCGATGGTCACGCGCTTCGCCGACGTGGGGGACGTGCACGCGGGCATGGAGGAGCAGGCGTTCGGGCTGGAGGGGCTGCTCGAGATGGCGGACCGGGACGAGAAGGAGCGCGGCCTGGGCGACATGCCCTATCCGCCGGACCACCCGAAGATGGCGGGGGAGCCCAAGCGGGTGCAGCCGAGCCGGGCGCGCAACGACGACTGACGGCGGGGCCCTCCGACTCCGGTCCCTGCCGCGGCCATTGCGGGCTGGGAGCGCTCCCAAGTAGCGTGCGCGCATGCCTGTGATCCGGCCCTACCGACCCGCGGACCGAGCCGCCCTCGACGACGTCTGCGTCCGCACCGCCCACAACGGCCAGGACGCGCGCCCGCACTACCGCGACCCCGGCATCCTGCCGGAGCTCTTCGCCGCGCCCTACGCACATCTGGAGCCCCGGTACGCCTTCGTGCTCGCCGACGAGGACGACCGGCCCGTCGGCTACGTCGTCGGCACCGGCGACACGGCCCGCTTCGTCAAGCGGTTCCGCGACGAGTGGCTGCCGCCGCTCGCCCGGCGGTATCCGCCGCTCGACGGGGAACCCGACGGCCCCGACGAGCTCATGCGCAAGCTGCTGCACTGGCCGGAGCGGATGATCGTGCCCGAGCTCGCGGGATATCCGGCGCACCTGCACATCGACCTGCTGCCGGACCACCAGCGCCGGGGCTACGGCCGCCTGTTGATGGCCCGGCTGGCCGACGCCCTGCGGGAGGACGGCGTGCCCGCCCTGCATCTGGGCATGGTCACGGAGAACACCGCGGCGCGTGCCTTCTACGACCGGATCGGGCTGCACCCGATCGAGGTGGCGGACGCCGGGCCGCTGACGTACCTGGGGCTGCGTCTGTGAGCGCCCGCCCGCCCCACGCCGCCGCCCGCCGCGTCCCGTAGGCTCGGCCCTCCGACACCCCCACCTGGGAGGACACATGCGTTTCGCGCTGCTCGGGACCGGTCCGTGGGCCGAGGTCACCCACGGCCCCGCGCTGAGGGAGCACCCCGGGGTGAGTCTCGCCGGGGTCTGGGGCCGCCGGCCCGAGGCGGCGAAGGCGCTGGCCGACACCCTCGGCGTACCGGCGTACGACGACGCCGACGAGCTGATCCGCGCCGCGGACGCCGTGGCCGTCGCCCTGCCGCCCGACGTCCAGGCCGAGTACGCCGTACGCGCCGCGCGGGCGGGGAAGCACCTGCTGCTCGACAAGCCCGTGGCTACCACCGTCGAGGGCGCCCGCGCGGTGACCGAGGCGGCCGGGGAGGCGGGCGTGGCGTCCGTCGTCTTCTTCACCCTGCGCTTCGCGGAGGAGTCCGCGCGGTGGGTGGCCGACCGCACCGCCGAGGGCGGCTGGCTGCACGGCCGGGCCGAGTGGTTCTCCCCGGTCTTCGGCGGAGCCGACTCACCGTACGCCGCCTCCCCCTGGCGCAAGGAGAAGGGCGCGCTGTGGGACATCGGCCCGCACGCCCTGTCGATGCTGCTGCCGGTGCTCGGAGACGCGCGGGAGGTGCACGCCGTCCGCGGTCCGGGTGACGCCGTCCACCTCACGCTGCGGCACACGGGGGGCGCCCTCAGTCACGCGACCCTCACGATGACCGTGCCGCCGGCCGCCTCGGGCGTCGCCGTGGAGGTGCGCGGGCGCGAGGGGATCGCGGTCATGCCCGAGCGGGACGCCGACGGTCCGGTCGCCGCGTTCCGGGCCGCCGTCGACGCGCTGCTGCTCGCCGCGCGCACGGGTACCCCCCACCCGTGCGACGTGCGCTTCGGGCAGCGTGTGACGGAGATCCTCGCTACCGCCGAGGGGCTGCTCACTGCCTGAGATGCGACTCGCGATGGGTCGACGTGGAGATCTCGCCGCTGGCCTTGTCCAGCAGCTGCCGCGCCAGGTCGTTGAGCGCTCTGGCCGCGGCGATCTCCTCGCCCACCAGCTGCTGCTCCGGGTCCGACGGGTGCCGCTTGGACTGCCCGTGGGACCGCAGCTCGGCGCCGTCGCTGAGCCGCAGCAGTGCGGCGGACTTCGTGTGGCTGTCGTCCTCGAGGAACTCCATGTCGATGTGCCAGCCAGCGATGGTGTGCATGGCCATCACCTCCCGCCTCTCCAGGGTGCACCCTGTGCCCGTGCCGCGGAAACCGTTCGCAGCGCTTCGGCCACCACGGCCTCCAGCCGGGCGTGGTGCGCGCCCCGCCAGTAGACCTGACCGCAGTCCCGGCAGCGCGCGAAGACGTCCTGCGTACGCCGCGTACCGTCCTCGATCTCGGCCGCGACCTCGTCCTTCGTGACCGGCTGCAACAGTCCGTTGCAGGCCGTGCAGCGCGTCCAGGGGGCCAGCCCGGGCGCGAAGCGCCGCAGGACGTCGTCCAGCTGGGCCTCGGCCCTGGTGCCCCGCACATAGGCGCCGCACCACAGGTTCTTCCGCCGCAGCAGCCCCCGGTCCTGAGTGAGCAGCACCCGCCGTTCGGCGTTCGCCTGCACCACGAGCGCCGGGTCGTCCATGTCGTTGTGGTACGCCGTGTCGACCCCGAGCAGCCGCAGGCGCCGCGCCAGCGAGCCGAAGTGGACGTCCAGCAGGAACGCCGCCGGACCCGGCGGCAGGGCCTGCGGCCGCCCCACCGGCTCCACCTCCACCGTCCCGCCGCCCTCGGGGATGTGCGAGAACGGCACCGGTTCACCGTCCATCCGCAGCCCGCCGACCTCCGTGAGGGGCACGCCGGCGGCCTCGACCAGGTGGCCGAGGGTGGAGGTGCCGTCGGGGGCGGCGGGCATGGGGGCGTCGCCGCGGTGCTGCGGTGCGAGGAAGAAGCGCAGGCCGGCGGGGAAGCGGAGGTACAACGCGTCGTTCTTGTCCACGCGTTCAGGATGCCATCGGGGCGCTGCGGTGTGGATCGGATTTTCGGGGCGTCACGGGGCGCTCGCGCGGGTGTGCGCCGGGTGTCGGCGGGCGTGTGTGCGGGTGTGTGCCCGGTGTCGGCGGGCGTGTGTGCAGGTGTGCGCCCGGTGCGGGCGCGGAGCAGACTGGGCGTATGGCTGCCGGAGGGACGATGCGGGCGTGGGTGGTGCGGACGCCGGGCCGGGTGGACGCCGTGGAGCTGCCGGTGCCGCGGCCCGGGCCCGGCGAGCTGCTGGTCCGGGTGCGCGCCTGCGGGGTGTGCCGGACGGACCTGCACGTCCGCGACGGGGACCTGGTACCGCACAAGTCGCCCGTCGTGCCCGGCCACGAGGCGGTCGGCGAGGTCGTCGCGGGCGAGGGCGAGGCACCCGGCACGCGGGTGGGGATCGCCTGGCTGCGCGGCACGTGCGGCACGTGCCGCTACTGCGCGCAGGGACGCGAGAACCTCTGCCCGTCCTCCGTCTACACCGGCTGGGACGCGGACGGCGGGTACGCCGAGTACGCGACGGTCCCCGCCGCCTACGCGTACCGCCTGCCCGAGGGCCTGTCGGACGAGGCCGCCGCTCCGCTGCTGTGCGCGGGCATCATCGGCTACCGGGCGCTCAAGCTCGCCGAGGTGCCGCCGGGCGGCCGGCTGGGCATCTACGGCTTCGGGGGCTCCGCCCATCTCACCGCCCAGCTGGCGGCGGCCCGCGGCGCGGAGGTGCACGTGGTGACCCGCGCCGCCGCGGCCCGCGAACTGGCGCTGAAGCTCGGCGCCGCCTCCGCGGGCGACACCCGGCCGCCCGTACCGCTGGATTCCGCGATCCTCTTCGCGCCCGTAGGGGAGCTCGTCCCGCCGATCCTGGAGGCGCTGGCCCCCGGCGGCACGCTGGCGATCGCCGGTATCCATCTCACCGACATCCCCGCACTGGACTACGACCGTCATCTGTTCCGCGAACGGACGGTGCGCAGTGTCACCGCCAACACCCGCGCCGACGGCCGGGAGTTCCTGGCGGCCGCCGCCGAGCACGGGGTGCGGGCGACGGTGTCGCCGTACCCGTTCGACCGGGCGGACCGGGCGCTGGACGACCTCGCGGGCGACCGGGTGGAAGGGGCCGCGGTGCTGCGGCTCTGAGCGGCCGTCAGCCCTTCGGGACGTACACGATCCAGATCTGGCCCTTCGGGAAGGTCATCGCCTCGCCCGAGGGCGTCGTGAACGCCGTGAGGTCCTCCGGGGCCTTGCGGGTCCAGCGGGTGTCGAACGCCTTGCCGTCGCGCAGGACCGTCGCCTTGCCGGTGCCGACCGTCTTCGTGAAGGGGGAGTTGTTGCCCCAGCGGTCGCCGAAGGCGCCCTTGCGGATCTCGACCTCCTGCACGATCACCGCGGCGGGCGCCAGGCGCTTGCCGTCGGCGAGCATGCCGGGGCTGCCGTCCATCGAGACCAGCCACCGCTTCTTCGACGCCGACCACTCGAAGTCGTAACGGGCCGCGGGGAACTTCACGGTGCGGCTCGCCTCCGGTGTGCCGCCGGCGGGCGCCGCGCCCCGCTCGAAGCCGAGGTTCTGGGGGGTGGCCAGGTCCGGGGCCTTCTCGAGGACGCGGTCCGTGCGCAGATAGAGGTTGTGCGGGATCGGCCGGGTGCTGCCCCGGAAGTACAGCTGCGGGTTGGTCTCCGCGGACACCGGCCGCAGCGGCGCGGCGCGGATGAAGGGCTTCAGCTTCCCCTGGGAGCCCGAATAGGCGAGCACCGGATCGTCGAACTGCCGCAGCAGCTCCAGGTCCGTCTCGCGGGCGCTGCGCACCGGGCCGATGACCTCGGGCAGCTTGCTGGAGTAGACGGCCATGAAGCGCGTGATGCCGGCCTCCACCCGCTCGACGTAGATGACGTCCGCCGCGTCGAGACCGGTGTGCGGGCGCGCGGGCGAGGCGTTGTCGATCTTCACCGCCAGCACGGGGCCCGGGCGGGCCGGTACCGCCTGCTGGGTGGACCCGGAGGGCGACGGCGTGGGGGAGGGGCTCGGGCTCGCGGGGGACGGGCGGCGGACCTGGGGCGTCGGCTCGTCGCGCGTCTGTACCACCACGACGACCGCCACCAGCGCGACGACGAGCAACCCGACGACCGCTGCCGCCCACTTCCGGGCCATGACTTCCCCCGATGAATCGATTCCTCTGCTCCTCCCTCCAGCATCCCTCACCGGAGATAAGAAACGGGGAAAGGGACCGCGGGAGATAAGGGGCAGGGAAAGCGATCACCGGAGATAAGGCACGGGAAAAGATCTCACCGGAGCAGCGGATCCACCACCGCGACCAGCAGCACCGCCACCGCCAGCACCGCCATCGCCACCCGGGTGCGGCCGATCCGGCTCAGCATGATCGCCGTACCGGAGATCGTCAGGGCCGCCCCGTACAGCCCGAGCGTGACCAGCGAGGGCTGGCTGCGGATCTGCAGCACCATCGCCACGCCGACGGCGACCATGGCGACCGCCGAGGTTATCGCCCGGATGCGGCGGGCCTGGCGCGGGGTGAGACGGCCGGAGTACGGCTCGACGGTGCCGCCCGCGTCGGGCTGCTCGGGCTGGCCCACGGCGGGGCCGGTGGCCGGTTCTGCGGTGCCGGGAGTGGTCATGCGAGGAGGGTAGCCGCTGGCCACGACACGTGGGCCCGGGGGCGGGAGTTACGTCCTGCCCTCTTCCTCCTGGGCGCGGTCCAGGGCTGCGGCGGGCGGCATCCAGTCCGCCCGAACGACGGCGAACCCGGCGTTCTCGTACGCCTCGCAGACCTGGAGGTCGTCGTCGACGACCACCGCGATCTCCCGCTCGGCCGCCAGCTCGCGCAGCAGCGCCGGCTTCGCGACGCGCGCCGGCCGGAAGTCGCGCGCGCCGCGCATCGACAGCCGGCCGCCGGCGGGCAGCCCCTGCGCGGCGAGCCACCTCACGGTCGACCGGCGGCAGTACTCCGGCCGTCCCGTCACGTACGCCAGCTCGCACCGCTCGGCCCAGTCGAGGGCGAGCGCGATCCCCTCGGCGAGCGGCGGGTCGTCCTTCGCGGCACGGAAGAACGCCTTCCAGTCCCGGGGCGTGCCCTCGACGTAGTGCAGCCGGTGCCGGGTGTCGGCGAGGGTGCCGTCCAGGTCGAACACGGCCAGGGGACGACGGCCAGCGGGGGGTGCGTCGGCGCTCATGATCGGCACCCTAACGGCTTTCGCCGGACGGCAACGCGCGTCGGCCGCACACCGCTTCACCGGTGCGCTCGTATGCCTACTGCGGTCGCACGGGGCGTTCGGGGCGGATACCGTGGAGTCGTGCTCGTCATCCCCCTCGCCGTCGGTGCGGCCTGCTGTCTGGGTGCCGGTTTCGTGCTCCAGCAGCGGGCGGCGCAGCGGGCGCCGCTCGCGGACTTCCTGTCCTTACGGCTCCTGCTGGACCTCATGCGCGTGCCCCAGTGGCTGGCGGGCATCGCGCTGATGGTCGTCGGCATGGCGCTGAGCGCCCTCGCGCTCGCGCACGGGGAGATCTCCCTCGTCGAACCGCTGACCGCGACCAACCTCCTCTTCGCGCTCGCCCTCTCGCGGCGGCTCACCGGACAGCGCCTCGGCCGGCACGGCTGGTCGGGGGCGGTGCTGCTGGCGCTGGGCGTCACCGCGTTCATCGTCGCCGGGGAACCGTCCGGGGGCGGACCGCACGCGGGCCCGCTGCGGCACTGGACGGTGTTCGGGACGGTGGCGGGCCTGGCGGTGGTGCTGACGGCCCTGGGCCGACGCGCGCGACCGTCCCTCGAGGCGGCGCTGCTGGCGCTGGCGGCGGGCTTGCTGTACGGCTTGCAGGACGCGCTCACCCGCACGTCGGCGGAGCTGGCCGTGGACCACGGCGCGACGTCGCTGGCGCTGCACTGGCAGCCGTACGCGGTCGCGGGGCTGGGCGTCATAGGCCTGGTCCTGGTGCAGAGCGCGTTCGAGACGGCCCCGCTGCGCAGCTCCCTCCCGGCCCTGACGGCAGCCCAGCCCCTGGCAGGCATCGCCTGCGGCGTCGGCTTCCTCGGCGACCAGGTCCGCCTCACCCCTCCGGCGCTGGCGTGGCAGGCCGCGGGCCTGGCGGCCATCGTCGCGGGCGTCGTCCTCCTGGGCCGCCACCCTGCGCTGCCTTCGGCCAGCGCGGAGGAGCGGCGGGTGCTCGCGGCGCGCTGACCGCCTTGGTCCTTCGGCGCGCGTGATGTCACCTTGCGTCGGCTGACGCGCATCCGGCCTTCGGCCGGAGTCCTCAAACGCCGGACGGGCTGTGTGCGGTCGCGCGGGCTGACGCGGTCGGCGCTGCCTCGTCCAACGCCGGACGGGCTGGATCGGTGCCGGTCCCGCTGGGAGCTCCCCGGTCAGGCGGGCGCCTGCGGCGCGGTTCGGCGCTTCGCGCCTCAGTCC
>NZ_JBFAXR010000184.1:0-13076 GCF_040680895.1 Streptomyces sp. NPDC051940
TCTCGGTGAAGTAGCCCGTCAGCTGCTGGATGAGCGCGGCCAGCACGATGCCGATGACCACGGCCACCAGCGCGAGGATGCGCGGGTCGCCGTCGCCCGCTCAGGCCGCGCCCTCCCGGTGGGGGCGGTCGGGACCGCTGGGGTCCTGCCTGCGCTGACGCGCTTGCCCTGGTAAGCCCCCCCGGCGAGCACCCGGTCACCTGCCCTGAGCGACGCCCGGATCATGCCCCCGCGTGCCCTTCCGAATGCCGCCCCGGCCCACCCGATGCACCCTGGTTGGACCAGAAGGAGACCAACCGCACCCGGGGGGAGCCGCCCGAAGGCGCGCAGCTCGTCGCCCCCGCCGTAGCGGGCGCCGCCCGGGGCTTAGGGGGCGACGCCTCCCTCCAACTGGTGCCGGACTCCGCCGTACTCACCGTCACCGCCCCCGACGGCGGCACCCGCACGGTCGTCGTGCACGGCTTCCCCGAGGTGTTCCGCCTCGACCAGGTGGCCGCGGTCAAGCCGCTCCGGGAGGAGGTGGAGCGCGGCGGTCTCGGGCTTGCGGAGGCCGATCGCCGGCTCACCGCCATCGAGCGGTCGCTTTCGCCGTACCCGTGGTGGCAGAAGCTCCTCGGCATCGACCTGGTGGCGACGGTGATCTCGGTCGTCACCATCCAGGCGTTCGCCGGCGACCCCTCGCACGGCGGCCCGGTGATGCTGATTGGGACCGCTGCTGGCCATGGTCTACGCGACGGTGGCCGTGCAGTCGCTGGTCACCGGGCTCGCCGGGGAGGTCGTGGGCACGTTCGTGGCGGCGGCGGTGCTGTCGGCCGCGACGACGGTGTACGCGCGCGGGCCGGGCCGCCCGCCCCGGCTCGTCCTCATCCTGCCCGTCACCTCGATCGCGGTTGGGCTGCTGGTGGGAGCCGTGCTCGTGTCCCCGCGGAACGGCCCGGCGGACGGCTGAGGCCCCGGCCGGCGCACGTCTCTTGCGTACTGCGGCCGGTGCGCCTACCTTCTCCGCACCGCAACCGCACCTGCGACGCGTCCAGCCCCGATCCCTCTCGAGCGAGCGCACGGTGCGCCGGTCCGGTGTGCGCGTGCGCCGGAGGACCGCCATGACGAAGCGCGCCGTGCCCGCAGACCCCGCCGACCCCGTCGCGAACCGCCTCACCCGCCGCGCCCTGCTCGCCGGAGCGGGGGCCGCGGCGGCGGTGCGCCTCACCCCGGCCCACCGCATCCCCGCCGGGAGCGCCGCGGCCACGCTCGCCGTGCCGCCGGCGTTCCCCGCCGGGATCCCGCTGGCGCAGCAGACGTTCCGCAACTGGTCGCGGGAGATCCTCGTCGAGGGCGTGTGGACCGCCACCGCCCGCACCCCGCAGGACGTCGTGGTCCTCGCCGACTGGGCCCGCGCCCAGGGCTGGCGGCTGCGCGCCCGCGGTACGGGCCACACCTGGACGCCGCTCGTCGCCGACAACGGCGAGGACGTCTCGCGCACGCTGCTGGTCGACACGACGACGTACCTCACCGCCGTCACCGTCACCGGCAGCCAGGTCACCGCGCAGACGGGGGCGCTGCTGGAGACCGTCCTGACCCGGCTGGAGGCCGCCGGCCTCGGCCTCGCCGCCACCACCGCCCCCGGCGAGATGACCGTCGGCGGCATCCTCGCCGTAGGCGCGCACGGCACCGCCGTGCCGACGGCGACGGAGCAGCCGCCGCAGGGTGCGGGCTTCGGCACGCTGTCGGACCTGGTCACCCGGCTCACCGCGGTGGTCTGGGACACCGCCGCGGGCCGCTACACGCTGCGGACGTTCACCCGCTCCGACCCGGACATCGCGGCGTTCCTGGTGCACCTGGGCCGGGCGTTCCTCACGGAGGTGACGCTGCAGGCGGCGCCGAACCAGCGGCTGCGCTGCCAGAACTTCTACGACGTGGACGCGTCGGTCGTCTTCGGCCCGCCCGGGACGACGGGCCGGACCTTCGGCAGCTATCTGACGAAGACGGGCCGGCTGGAGGCGATCTGGTACCCGTTCACGTCCGTGCCCTGGCTGAAGGTGTGGAGCGTCGCCCCCACCAAGCCGCTGCTCTCGCGGCAGATCACCGCCCCGTATCCGTACACCTTCGCCAACAGCGTCAGCGAGGAGCAGTCGGCGCTGCTCGGCGCGATCGCGGCGGGCGGCGGCGCGAACACGCCCGACTACTGCAACTGGGCCATGGCCGTCGTGGGTTCCGGCCTGATCACCACCGGGACCTGGGACATCTGGGGCTGGTCGAAGAACACCCAGCTGTACGTGAAGCCCAGCACGCTGCGGATCACGGAGGCGGGGTGGGCCGTGCAGTGCGCCCGTGCCGACGTGCAGCGGGTGGTGGCGGACTTCTGGAGCCGGTACCGGTCGCTGGTCGACGCGTACGCGGCGCGCGGCGCCTACCCCGTGAACTGCCCGGTCGAACTGCGGGTCACCCGTACCGACCCGGCCGCCGGGACCTCGCCGCTGCTGTCGCCCGCGCGCTCCGTGGGCGGGCTCGACACGGTCGTGTGGCTGGACTTCTCGACGTACCCCGGCACGCCGGGGGCGTTCCCGTTCTTCCGGGAGATGGAGGAGTGGATCCTCGCCCACTACGCGGTGGTCCGCCCGGAGTGGTCCAAGGGCTGGGGCTACACGGACGCGGGGCCGTGGACGTCCCTGTCATGGGCGGCGTCGACGGTGCCGCCCACCGCGCGGGAGGTGTACGACCGGTGGGATCCGGCGCGGGTCTTCGGATCGGAGCTGGTGGACGCGCTGCTGGGGTGATGCGCACCCGCCGGGGCGCGCGCCCCGGCGGGCCACCGCCACATCCGGTGAGGAGGCAATCGGCACCGATCGGGCAGATAACATCCGCAAATGACCCAATCTGCGGGCAAGGCGACGGCATCCCGCCGGTGGCATGCGGTGCTCTGCGCGGTGGTCGCGGCGGCGCTGGTCCTCCAACTGGTGCTGATCCTGACCGGCGGTGCCGACGCCACCACGGGCCGGACGGTCGAACGCCTCTCCACGGGTACCCGACTGGTGCGTCTGGTCAGCTACTTCACTATCGAGAGCAACATCCTCGTCCTCGTCGCGGCCGCCACCCTGGTGCGGAGACCGGACCGCGACGGCCGGCTGTGGCGGGTGCTGCGGCTGGACGCACTCCTCGGCATCGCCATCACCGGGCTCGTCTACGCGGTGGTCCTGGCGCCGAAGGTGCACCTGACCGGCGCGGCGCTGTGGGCCACGATCGGCCTGCACTACGTCGCCCCGCCCGCGACGCTCGCCGGCTGGCTGCTGTTCGGCCCCCGCCCGCGGATCGACGCTGCCACGGTGCGCCGGGCGTTCGTCTGGCCGGTGCTGTGGATCGCCTACACGCTCCTGCACGGGGCGGTGTCCGGCTGGTACCCGTACCCGTTCCTGGATGTGGCGGAGCGAGGGTACGCCAGGGCGCTGCTGAACACCGCCCTGGTGCTCCTCCTGGCGGCGGGCCTGGCGCTGCTGCTGGCCTGGGGGGACCGGCGGTTGGCGGCGAGGGACGCGGAACGGGGCGAGCCGGGACGGGCGCGCGGTCACCGCAGAGCAGGCGTACGGGGGAGGACGAGAAGCGGGTGACGGCCGCCCCCGCCCCCGCGCCCGTCACGTGGCCACCGCGTAAGCCTCCCCCTGCCGGGGAGCGGCCGACGCCGGCCACGGATGGGGGCGCTTGCGGGACGCCAGGTCCTCCACCCAGCCGACCAGCAGCACCGCTGCCGCCAGCAGCGGCCACACCAGCGCGAACAGCAGCCACTGCGAGTCCAGCGGGACGTGTTCCGCGAGGAACGGCACCTGCCACAGTCGGTCCGTCACCAGCACCGCCGTCAGCAGCGCCACCTCGTGCCACAGGTACACCGTCACCGCCCGGTTGTTCAGGAGGCGGACCAGGGCGTCCGCCCCGTGCAGGCGGGGCAGCGACGAGGGACGGAAACGCAGCAGGAGCAGGACGAAGCCCAGCGACCACAGGGCCTGGGCCAGGGGGATCTCTCCCAGGTCGTAACCCGCCTCCGGCGTGGGGTGGGTGGCCGTGAACCAGCCGCCCGCGCCCATCAGCAGCCCCGCCACCGGCACCACCACCCGCGCGCGCAGCGCGTCGAGCGAGCCGTCGCGATGGGCGAAGCCCAGCAGCCAGCAGGCCCCGAAGACGGCGAAGTCGGCGACGGCCGCCTCCGCGAGCAACGGCAGCCGCACCCACTCGTACTGGAACACCGCCGCCAGCGCCACCGTGGCGCCCATCAGCGGCCACCGTATGCGCCGCCACGCCCACAGCAGGACGGGGGAGAGCAGGACGAACCACACGTACGCGCGGATGTACCAGAGCGGGCCCGTCAGCTGCTCGCCCCACTCGCTGCCCGGCGGATCGGCGACGGGCAGCACCCACAGCGCCAGCCTCGGCCACTGCGCCGGAGTCCAGCCGCGCCACAGCATCCAGCCGACCGCGAGCACCGCGAACGCCCAGAACGGCGGCAGCAGCCGGCGCAGCCGCGCCCGGATCACCCCGGCCGCCGGACGGCTCAGTGAACGCGCCATCAGCGAGCCCGCCAGCGCGAACATCACGCCCAGGGACGGGAACACGAGCGTCAGCCAGGCCCAGCCGAAGGTGTGGTAGACGACGACGCGGATCAGGGCGAAGCCCCGCAGGACGTCGAGATAGCGGTCGCGGACCGGTGGGGCGGCTGCTCCCGGCACCGCGGCCGGAGCAGCAGACGACGGCCGTACCAGCCCCGCCACCGTCTGCTCCGTGACCTCCCCCGTACGCCGCAGCTTGTGCCACGGCAGCCGGTGGCCGCTCAGCGCCGTGAGGCAGGCGTGGATCAGGACCAGGTACATGAGCTGGCGGTAGACCAGCTGTTGCAGGGGCAGCGCCCACAGATGGCGCGGCGGTTCGCCGTCGAGGCGGAACGCGTACGCGGCGCACGCCGCCTGGACCGCGAGCAGCGCGCCCCAGGCGAGCGCCGTGCGCGCCGGGTCGAGGAAGAGCAGGCCGTACACCGCGAACAGGTCGATCAGCGGCCCGAGGAGCGGCGTCACCACCGTGAACAGCGCGACCAGCGGCAGCCCCACCCGGCCGAACCGGCCCGCGTGACCGCGCGCGAGGACCGCGCGGCGGTGCTTCCACATCGCCTGCATCGTGCCGTAGCTCCACCGGTAGCGCTGCCGCCACAGCTGGCGCAGGGTGCGGGGCGCCTCGGTGTACGCGCGGGCGCTCTCCTCGTACACCACGCGCCGGCCGCCGAGATGGACGGCCATCGTCAGGTCCGTGTCCTCGGCGAGCGTGTGGCCGCTGACGCCGCCCGCCTCGTCGAGCGCGGCGCGGCGGTACGCGCCGACGGCGCCGGGGACGGTGGGGATGCAGCCGAGTACGTCGTACATGCGGCGGTCGAGGTTGAAGCCCATGACGTACTCGATGTGCTGCCAGCGGCCGATCATCGTGGAGCGGTTGCCGACCTTGGCGTTGCCGGCGACCGCGCCGACGGACGGGTCGGCGAAGGGCTGGACGAGCGCGCCGACGGTGCCGGGTTCGACGAGGGTGTCGCCGTCGACCATCACGATCAGGTCGTGCCGGGCGTGCGCGAGACCGGTGTTGAGGGCGGCGGCCTTGCCCTGGTTGGACTGGCGGAGGACGGTGGCCCCTGCGACGGCCTCGGCGAGCGCGGCCGTGTCGTCCGTGGAGCCGTCGTCCACCACGATGATCTCGACCGGATGCCTCGTCGCCGCCAGCGCCCGCAGGGTGGACTCGATGCAGCGGGCCTCGTTGTACGCCGGGACGATCACGCTCACCGGGGTGGTGACCGGCGGCCCCCACGAGAAACCGGGGCGGCGCCGGCGGCGGGCATGGCGCCGGGCCAGCGCGAGCATCGCGAGGAAGCGGGCCACCACCAGCAGCCCCACCACCGTGAGCAGCGCCACCAGTACCGGCAGGGTCCACTCCGAGACGACGACCGCCCCGACGAACGCCCGCCCCTGCCACAGCCGTACGCCGTCCACGGGGGTGTTGACCCCGGTCATCCCGGTGGCACCGGCGACCGTGTCGAAGCGGTACCCCGACGCGCGCAGCCTCGGGATGAGCGTCTCCAGCGCGGCCACCGTCTGCGAACGGTCGCCGCCCGAGTCGTGCAGCAGCACGATCGCGCCCCGCCCGGGCTCGTCGGGTACCGCCCGCTCGGCGATGACCGCGGCCCCGGGGCGCTGCCAGTCGCCGGTGTCGAGGTCGTGGAACGCCACCACGTAGCCCTTGGCGCCGAGTTCCGCCAGCACCGGCCACGAGGCGTTGTCCAGCGCCGCGGGCGTCGATGAGTACGGCGGCCGGTACAGCGAGCTGTGGATGCCGGCCGCGCCGGCCAGCGCCAGCTGGGCCCGGGCCGTCTGCCGGTCGATGCCGGCGGGGTCCTGGTAGGCCAGATCGGGGTGGTTGAAGGTGTGCAGCCCGATCTCGTGCCCGTCGCGCACCATCCGGGCGACCAGACCCGGGTTGCGGGCGGTCTGCGCACCCGTGACGAAGAACGTGGCCGGTACGTCGTAGCGGCGCAGCACGCGCAGGATCCGCGGCGTCCACTCGGGGTCCGGGCCGTCGTCGAAGGTGAGGACGATCGTACGGTCCGGCACGCGCACCGAACGCACCCGCGGCCCGCGGGCGTCGACCACCGGGCCGCCGTCCAGCACCGCCTGCGGTACGCGGTCGTCGGCCACGAGGGGGTGGGTGCGGTGGTCCGCGGCGTAGTCGCCGCGGACGTAGCCCGCGAGCAGCAGCGCGCAGGCCAGGGCGAGGAAGGCGAGCAGCGCGACCGCGGCACGCAGCCGCGGCCGCGGTCGCGCGTCACTCACGCGGTGTCACCGCTGGTCGGTGCCTCGGTGGTGTCCCGGCTGTCCGTGTCCCCGGTCTCCGTGTCGGCGTCGGAGCCGAGGAGTTCGGCGACGGGTTCGACCGCCTCGGTGACCGGTTCCAGGGACTCGGTCACCGGCTCGACCGCTTCGGCCACCGGCTCGGTCACGGGCTCGAGGGCCTCGACGACCGGGTCGGTCACCGGTTCCAGCGCCTCGGTGAGCGGTTCGACGACGTCGCCCACGGTGTCGGTGACGGGTTCCAGGGCTTCGGCGACCGGGTCGACTATGTCGCCGACGGCGCCCGTCACGGGTTCCAGGGTGTCGCCGACGGCGCCGGTCACCGGCTCCAGCGTGTCGCCGACCGCCCCCGTCACCGGCTCGAGGGCGTCGCCCACCGGCTCCAGCGCGTCGCCCACGGGCTCCAGCGCGTCGCCCACCGGATCCGTGCCGGGGGAGTCGGCGCCCTCCGGCGGGTCCGTGGTCCCCGGCGAGTCCGCCGGCGGCGTGTCCGTGCCGGGTGCCGGGTCGGCCCGGTTCACGGGCAGTTCGTCCGGCGACGTGGAACCGCCCTGCTGGACCGTCGTCACCGGCGAACCGGCCGACGGCGGGGCGCCGTCGCCGACGCGCGGGGGCAGGTCCGACGGGCGCCGGGTGCCGGGTGCGGCCCCGTCGCCGACGCCGGGGGCGCCCGCGCGGGGCGGGCCCGGGTCGCCGTGGCCGGAAAACGGCCACATGAGGTCCGGTGCGAGGGGGCCGACGCCCAGCACGCTCAGCCCGAGGGCCAGGCAGTACGCGCCGCAGGTGCCGCCCATTCCCCAGCCGGCGCGGCGTACCCAACGGGCCCGTCGTCCGGTGGAGTCGACGAACACCGGTGGGACGGCCTCCCCTCGGTGCCCTTCCTCGCGCGGCTGCTCTTCTTCCGGTAAGTGCACGTCCGCCATGGGAACCACCCCAGAGGCTCGGTTGAATTTTGAAGCACCGAGTCTAGTCAGGCACCTGACATCTGTAAGGGGCGAGTACCGGTCAAAACCTGCATATCCGACAGGTGTTCGGTATGGGTATGCGCCGGCCTACGGGCCGCCGTGAAGGCCGCCGCCTCAGGCCGGCGCCTCGTCCTCCCGCCAGTACCACCCCTGCACCGGATCGCGCCGCAGCTGCGCCGCCTCCACCAGGGCCCGGCGTACCGCCGCGTGGTCCGTCTCGCCTGCGTCGCACCACGAGCGCAGGATCTCGTTGACCGCGGGCTCGTCGTAGATCCGGCCGGGCTCGAAGGCGTTGCGGGCCAGATAGTCGAGGACCAGCAGCTGCTTGCCGTACTTGGCGGGCAGGCGGCGCAGCCGGCCGTCCTGGAGGAACCCGCGCAGCTCGTGCGGGACGGGGGTGTGCGTTGTCGTCATACGCTCCAGCCAACCCGCGGGGCCCGAGCCGCGTCCATCGGTTTTCGGACGGCCGGGCGCCCCGGCGGTCGTTCACTCCCAGCGCGAAGGCCTACTCCCACGCGAGATCCGCCCCGCACCACGCGCAGAAGCGGTCGCCGGCTTCCAGCGGCTCGGCGCAGCTGGGGCAGCCCGGCGCGGAGGTGCCGACCGGGTAGCGGTGCTCGGGCCAGTAGCCCCCCGCCGGTGCCCCGGGCGTCTGCGCCAGCCACGCGGGGGGCAGCGAGAAGTCCATCGGCGACGTGTCGGTGACCCGGGCTCGCGCGATCTCCAGATTGCCCCGGCACGCCACCGCGTAGCGGTGGTCCGCGCCGAGGATCCGCTCGAACTCCTCCAGCGCCTGCTCGTACAGCGGGATCGCGCGGTCGAACTCGCCCGCGGCCCGGTGGGCGGTGGCCAGGTTGCTCCGGCACGCGGCGGTGTCCGGGTGGTCGCGGCCCAGGACCTGTTCGTAGTCGGCGAGTACGGACCGGTGCAGCCGGATCGCCTCCTCGAACGCCCCGGACAGCCGGAGCGCGCTCGCGAGGTTGTTGCGGCTGCCCAGGGTGCGGGGGTGGCCGGGGCCGAGGACCCGCCGGTAGCCCTCAACGGCCGCGGAGTGCAGCGGGATCGCCCATTCCATCGCGCCCGCCGCCTGGTAGGCGCCGGCCAGGTTGTCGAAGCTGTTGAGGGTGTCGGCGTGGTCCTCGCCGAGCAGCCGTCTGCGCTGCTCCAGGACCTCCAGGTGCAGCGCGATGGCGAGTTCGAGCTCCCCCGCCGCCTGGTAGGCGCCCGCGAGATTGCTGCGGCAGGCGAGCGTACGGGCGTCGTCGCCGCCGAAGACCTGCGCCAGTTTCGCCAGGCTCCGCTCGTACAGCGGGATCGCCCGGTCCGTGTCGCCCGCCGCCTGGTACGAGCTCGCCAGGTTGCTCAGGCTGACGTGCGTGTTCGGGTGCTCCTCCCCGTACTGCAGGCGGCGCTGGGCCGCGACCGCCTCGCACAGGGGGACCGCGCTGCCGAGCCGGCCCTGGCGCCGCAGCTGGTCCGCGGCGGCCATGAAGACGCCGAGGGCCTCCGACCGGTAGCCGTCGGGCGTCGCGACGGCGAGTGCCTGGATGTGGGGGAGGAGCGGTTGCCAGGCGGGCCATGCCTGTTCGGCGGGCAGCCGGGCCTCGGGGATCGTGGCGGCCATGGCGCGTTCGGCGTCGGTGCGGCCCGGGTGCGCCGGGCCCTCGGACGATCCGGGGCCCGTACGGGGTACCGAGCGCAGCACGGTCTGCAGCAGCCGGTGGATGGTGAGGCCCTGCCGGGTGAGCGTGATCATGTGGTAGCTGTGCAGGACGCCCAGGGCCCGGTCCAGTTCGGCGGTGCTCCCGGCGAGCGGGGCGAGCACCTCGCGCGGCAGGCTGTCGGGGGCGAACCACGCCAGCGCGTTCAGCAGCCGGACCGCCTGCGGATTCCGCTGGGTGATCGCGTCCAGGGTCAGGCCCCAGATCCGGGCGATGGTGCGCTGCGCGTCGATGCCCTCCGCCGCCTCGTCCAGCAGCGGCCCGAGTGCCCGGAGATACGCGGCGCACGACGTCTTGGTCTGGTGCAGATAGGCGCCCGCCTGCTCCAACGCCAGCGGGAGGTGGCCGAGTTCGGCCGCCAGCCGGCCGGCCTCCTCGCGTTCCGCGTCTGTCGGCGGGCGGCCCGGGAAGGCCAGGGAGCAGAGCAGGCTGGTGGCGTCGGAGGGCGTGAGCACGTCCAGGGTGATGGTGGGCGCGATGCCGTGCCACCCGGTGCTGCGCCTGCTGGTGACGACATGGTGGCCGCCGGGGAGCGTGCCCAGGTACGGGCGCAGATCGGCGGGGTCCTCGACGTTGTCGAAGATCAGCAGCCAGCCCTGGTGCCACTGCAGCCAGGCGAGCGCCCAGGCGGTGTGCTGGGCCGGCTGCGCGGTGCCGGCCCAGACGGGATCGAGCCGTACGGCGAGGGCGGCGAGGCTGGCGTCGATGTGGTCCGGGGATTCGGCGGTGATCCACCAGACGACGTTGTACTCGGCGCGGTAGCGGTGGGCGTACTGCAGCGCCAGCGTGCTCTTGCCGACCCCGCCCAGGCCGTGGACGGCGTGTGCCTGGGTGATCGCCGCGTCGCCCTTGGACGTCAGCGCCGCGCGCAGCCGGGCCAGGGCCCGGTCGCGGCCGAGGAACAGGCTGGTCGCCGCGCGCGGCAGGTTGGACAGCCCGGGCGGCGCCTCGATGTCCCGCGCGGAGAGACCGGCCTGCGGCGGCAGGACGACCAGTTGGTCGATGTCGCCGGAGATGGCCGTGCCCGCCAGGTGCTGCGCGGCGATCGCCCGCTGCCCGGGCGCGGAGACCCGCGCCGGCCCGTCGGGCGTCATCGCGGTCATTCCCGGATCGTGGCGGAGTCGCCGGTGACGGCGATCCCGTCCAGGTGCTGCGCCGCGATCGAGCGCTCGCCGCTCGCGGTCACCGTGACCTGCCCGGCCGGCAGCAGCGCGGCCACCTCGTCCCGCAGCGCGGGGTCGTCGCGCAGGGCCCGCTTCAGGAGTTGGCGCAGTGCCGCGAGCGCGTCGGCGTCCGCGGGATCGGCGCTCGCGTCCGCCACCGCGGCCTCAAGGTCCGCCTGCTGCTCCGGTGTACGCCGGTGCCAGACGAGTTGCAGCAGCCGGCGGCCCAGGTTCGCCGTGGCGTCGGCGCTCGCCGTCTCGGCCCGGGTCAGCACCGCACCGCCGTACGCGGCGAGTGCGGCGGAGAGACAGGGGCCGGCCTGCTCGGCCAGCCGGACGATCTCCGCATCCATGATCCGCCCCCTGTCGCACGGCGCGCCGGTGCACGACGAGCCCGAAGGCCGCGGGCGACGCGGGTCGCCGTGGCGCGCGGCTACGACAAGGGTGCCAGACCTCACGGACGGTTTCCCCCGTACCGGACCGGCCGGCCGGGCGCGTGGGGCCGGCCGGGGCCGGTCCCCCGGCCGGCCGGGCCGGAGAACGGGGTTGAACGTAGCATCCATGCAAGTTCTTGCGGAAGCCTTGCGGCGGCGAACCCGGGTAATATGTCACGGCTGTTACTCGCTCATGTCGCCGGGGTTGACCGAAGCCGTCCACGCTCATACCGTCTCTCCGCAACAGCAGGCTGAATCTTTCAGCAAGAACCTTCAAAGACTTTCCAGGACCGTTCCCAGGACCTTCAAGGACCGTCGCGAAGGACCCCGAGGCCTTACGGGCATGGCGCGTTGCCGGACGAGGCTGCCCCGTCACCCGCACCTCCCCCCACACGTGCAGGAGGAGAAATGGCCAGCAGAACCGCCGCGGCCGCACTCGCGCTCGCGGCCGCCGCCGGCTTCGTCCTCACCGGATCCGTGCCCGCGGCGCAGGCCGCGCCGCCCGGGACCAAGGACGTCACCGCGGTCCTCTTCGAGTGGAAGTTCAGCTCGGTCGCCAAGGAGTGCACGAACGTCCTCGGCCCGGCCGGCTACGGACTCGTCCAGGTCTCCCCGCCCCAGGAGCACATCCAGGGCGGCCAGTGGTGGACCTCGTACCAGCCCGTCAGCTACAAGATCGCCGGGCGGCTCGGCAGCCGCACCGACTTCCAGAACATGGTGAACACCTGCCACGCCGCCGGGGTCAAGGTCGTCGCCGACTCCGTGATCAACCACATGTCCGCGGGCTCCGGCACCGGTACCGGCGGCTCCTCGTACACCAAGTACAACTACCCGGGGGTCTACTCCGACCCCGACTTCGACAACTGCAAGTCCCAGGTCTCCAACTACCAGGACCGCTGGAACGTGCAGAACTGCGAGCTGGTCGGTCTCGCCGACCTCGACACCGGCGAGGAGTACGTCCGCGGCCGGATCGCCGCGTACCTGAACGACCTGCTCTCCCTCGGCGTCGACGGCTTCCGGATCGACGCCTCCAAGCACATGGCCGCCGCCGACCTCTCGAACATCAAGTCCCGGCTGACCAACCCGAACGTCTACTGGAAGCACGAGGCCATCTACGGCGCGGGCGAGGCCGTCCAGCCCAGCGAGTACCTGGGCTCCGGCGACGTCCAGGAGTTCCGCTACGCGTACGACCTCAAGCGCGTCTTCACCAGCGAGCGTCTGGCGTATCTGAACAACTTCGGCGAGGGCTGGGGCTACATGTCCTCCGGCCAGTCCGCCGTCTTCGTCGACAACCACGACACCGAGCGCAACGGCTCCACCCTCAACTACAAGTCCGGCGCGAACTACACCCTCGCCAACGTCTTCATGCTCGCCTGGCCCTACGGCTCCCCGGACATCAACTCCGGCTACGAGTGGAGCGACGCCGACGCGGGTCCGCCGAACGGCGGCACGGTCAACGCCTGCTGGCAGGACGGCTGGAAGTGCCAGCACGCCTGGCCGGAGATCAAGGCCATGGTGGCGTTCCGCAACACCACCCGCGGCCAGGCCGTCGTCAACTGGTGGGACAACGGCTACCAGGCCATCGCCTTCGGCCGCGGCACCAAGGGCTACGCCGTGATCAACCACGAGTCCTTCGGCATCAGCCGCTCCTTCCAGACCCAGCTGCCCGCGGGCAACTACCGCGACCTCCAGCACGGCGCCTGCGTGAACGTGAACAGCACCGGCTGGTTCACCGCCACCGTCGCGCCCCAGACCGCACTGGCGCTGCGCGCCGGCGCCACCTGCTAGCCGCCCCCCGGTCAGCAGCGAACCGCACCGAACCGGCCGCCCGGGCTCCCCACCGGGCGGCCACCCCGCCCAAGGAGACACGCCCTGATGAGACCACCGGCCCCGCGCCGCACCGCCGCCGTCGCGGCGGCGGCGCTGC
>NZ_JBFAXR010000185.1:0-13037 GCF_040680895.1 Streptomyces sp. NPDC051940
GGCCGGCCATCCAGTCGGTGACGACGATCAGGTCGCGGCCGGTGTCCTGGCCGCCCGCCCGCCGCCTTCGGGCGGCCCCCGCCCCATCGTCGTGGGGGCGGCCCCCGCCCCACCCGCGTCACGCCCGGAACGGAACGGACCCGCCATGACCAGGACCTCAGCCCGCCGCGCACCGGCCGCCGGCCGCGCCCGCCGGCTCGGCGCCGCAGGCGCCGCCGTCGCGGCCGCCTGCCTCCTCGGCCTCGTGCCCGCGCCGCCCGCTCCCGCCGCCACCCCGACCGCCGTCGCGGCCCGGCCCGCCGCCGCCGTCCAGATCAGCGCCTCGTCCGACGGCACGGACGGCCGGGCGACCTTCGGCGTGCAGCCCGCGACCGGGAAGAAGCCGGACCTGCGCCCGAACTTCTCGTACAGCGTCACCGCGGGCGCCGCGACCCGCGACCACATCGCGGTGTTCAACTACAGCCGCAAGCCTCTGACGCTGCGCCTGTACGCCAGCGACGGGTTCACCACCCCCGAGGGCGGCTTCGACCTCCTCGCCGCGAAGGACAAGCCGCGGGACGCCGGCACCTGGCTCGCCGTCGGCAAGGACACCGTCACCGTCAAGCCGCGCTCGCGTGTCTTCGTGCCGTTCAACGTCCGCATCCCGGCGCGGGCCACGCCGGGCGACCACGCCGCCGGTATCGTCGCCGCGCTCGCCACCCGCCGTACCGACGCCAAGGGCAACGAGGCGATCGTCGAACAGCGCGTCGGCGCCCGCGTCTACGTGCGCGTGGCCGGTGAGCTGCGGCCCGGGCTGACCGTCACCGGGCTCACCACGACGTACCACCCCAGCACCTTCGGGGCGGGCGGCGCCACCGTGCGCTACCGCGTCCGCAACACCGGCAACCTGCGCGTCGGGGTGCGGCAGGCCGTGCGCGTCCAGGACCTCTTCGGCGGCGAGCGGGCCACCGGCCCGAAGGACATCCCCGAGCTGCTGCCGGGCAACGAGCTGGAGTTCACCGCGCGGGCCGACGGCGTCCTGCCGACCTTCCGCGGCAGCTCGACCGTGTCCGTCACCCCCCTGCCGGTCCAGGGCGACACGATCCGGATCCCCCTGCCGCCGTCCGCGAAGTCCGCGGGCTTCACGGCCGTCTCCTGGTTCTACGCCCTGCTCGCCGGCCTGCTCCTGCTCGGCGCGGCGGGCTACGGCGTACGCCGATGGCGCCGCCGCCGCGGCGGACCCGGCTCCCCGGCCCGGCGCGGTACGGCTCCTGTGTGGAACGACTCCGCCCCCCGCACCCGCGCCCCCTCCGGCACGGCCGCCCGTACGGCGGCGGCCGCCGCGCTCGGCCTGCTCCTCACCGGCGCGTTCGCGCCCGCCGCGCAGGCCGCCGGCGGAGGGCTCACGGTCACCCCGGAGAAGGGCAGCGACATCGAGCTGATGACACTCGCCGCCTCCGGCCCGTGCCCCGAGGGCAGCACCAACCTGATCACCTGGATCAAGGGCCCGGGACTGCCCGCGGCCGGCGAGGTGCTCGTGGGCAACTCGGGCCTGGAGGCGTACGGGACGGGCCCCGGCGGCGGTCCCGTCGTACCGCTGAGCTTCACCATGCGGGACTTCGCGACCATGGTCCACCTCAAGCGGCTGTACGGCACGTACACCCTGACGATGACCTGTCTGAAGGGGCCGTTCGACAAGACCCCGGAGCGGACCTTCACCGGGACGATGCGCTTCACGAAGCCCGACGCGTACCGCGACGGCACCCAGGCGAAGCCCGAGTCCCCGGCGCCGGCCAAAGCGCCGGGCGGAACCGCGGCGGGCACGGGAGCGTCGCCGACGGCCCCGGCGGGCCAGGCCGGCGGTACGGATCCGGGCGCGGTCGGCGTACCCGGCGCGTCCACGGCGCCGACGCAGCCGGCGGCCGCGACCGCGGCGGACGGCTCGGGGCCCGACGCCGGGGCCCTCGCGGGCGCCGTCGGCGCGGCGGTCCTGCTGCTGGCGGGCGGCGGCACCTGGTGGTGGATCCGCCGCCGGCCCGCCGCCACGGCCGAGGGCGTCGACTGGGACGACTGACCGCCGCCCCGCCCCCGCCCCCGTTTCCCAAGGAGAGACAGACGTGCTGCAGCGTTTCACCCAGGCCACGGCGGCCGCCGCCGGCGCCGCCGCCATCGCCACCGGCGTACTGGCGTTCGCCACCGGCACCGCGGACGCCGCGCCGATCGGGACGATCGCGTTCGTACCGGACCACGGCAAGGACGACACCCCCATCGACATGTCGCTCTCCGGGGTCTGCCCCGAGGAGGCGACCAACCTCATCGTGACGGTGCGCGGTTCGGGCTTCCCCGACGACTACATCGTCGTGGGCAACACGGCGGTCACCGCCTTCGGCGTGCAGGACGGCCGGCTGCGGGTGCCGCTGCGCCTCCACATGCGCGGTTACGCCGACGAGGTGGGCTTCCCGACGCTGCAGGGCGACTACCGGTTCACGGTGACGTGCCGGCTCGCGTTCGGGAGCACCACGTTCGGCGACTTCGACGGGGCGATCCGCTTCACGTCCGGCACCGACTGGGTGACCGCGCCGGGCGGCGGCCAGACCACCCCGCCGGCCACGTCCCCACCGCCGACGTCGCCGCCTTCGACATCCCCGCCACCGACGTCGCCGCCGCCGAGTTCGCCGCCGCCCACCAGTGAGTCGCCCACCCCGGACCCGACCGACACGTCGGCAGACGGGGGCGACACCGTGGGCATCAGCACCACCGTCAACGGCGGCAACGGGGGCAGCGGCGGCAGCTCCGGGGGAGGCACCGGCGGGGGAACCGGTGGCGGCAGCATGCCCGGCACCGGCGACGACTCCGCGAAGCTGGCGTTCCTCGCCGCGCTGCTGGTCTTCCTCGGCAGCCTGGCCGTGTGGGCCGTACGCGAACGCCGGCCCCTGCCGCCCGTCATCTGGCCGGACGGCGACCGCCCGTGACCCAGACCCTGCTCCCCGCCGTCCCCGGGGGCCCCAAGGAGGCGCCCGCGCCGCCGCGCCGTCCCGCGCCGCCCCGCCCCGGCCCGTACCTGCGGACCCTCAGCGCGGCCCTGCTCATCCTCGCCGCCCTGATGCTCGGCCTGGTCGCCAACGCCGGACCGCTCGGCGATCTGCGGCACGGCCGCGACCGCCAGGTCGACTACGCCGCGCTGCGCGCCCAGCTCGCCACCGGCACCGCCCCTGTCGCCGCCGCGCCGACCGACGGCGGTACGGCGCTGGAACCCGGCTCCCTGGTCGCCGTCCTGCACATCCCCGGCATCCGGCTGCGCGAGGTGGTCCGCGAGGGCACCACCCCGGGGCTGCTGGCCCGCGGCCCCGGCCACCGCCGCGACACCCCGCTGCCCGGGCAGGCCGGGGTGAGCGTGCTGCTGGGCCGCCAGGCCGTCTTCGGCGGCCCCTTCGCCCGGCTGGACGACGTACTGCCCGGCGAGGAGCTGACCGTCACCACGGGCCAGGGGAAGCACCGTTACCGCATCACCGGCATCCGCCGGGCGGGCGACCCGCAGCCGCCCCCGCCCGGGGACGGCGAGGGCCGGCTGACCCTGGTGACCGCGGAGGGGACGCCGTTCATGCCGACGGGCATCCTCCGCGTCGACGCCGAGCTGGTGTCCGAGCCGCAGGGCGCCGCCGCTCCCGCCGTCCGCCCCGGCGCACTGCCCGCCGACGAACAGGCCATGGGCACGCAGGAGACGGCGTGGATGCCGCTGGTCCTGTGGTGCCAGGCGCTGGTCCTGGCCGCCGCCGCGCTGGCCTGGGTCCGCGCGCGCTGGGGCCGCGGCCAGACGTGGTTCGTCGGCGTCCCCCTGATGGCCGTCCTGGGCCTGGCCGCAGCGGACCAGGCGCTGCTGCTGATGCCGAACCTGGTTTGAGGGCAGGGCACATGACCGCCGTACAGCACGACCGGAAGACGAAGAGGGAACCCGACGTGACAGCTGACCCGAGCAGCGAGACCATCGCTCTCCCGCCCCTGACCGAGCTCACCGACCCGGTGCCGCGCGGACAGACCCTGGACGCCCGTGCCGTGTCGGCCTGGTTCGGCGACCACAAGGTGCTCGACCGGGTGTCGCTCACGATGCCCGCCGGCCAGGTCACCGCGCTCATCGGCCCGTCCGGCTGCGGCAAGTCGACGTTCCTGCGGATCCTCAACCGGATGCACGAACTGGTCCCGTCGGCGTCCCTGGCCGGCGAGGTGCTGCTGGACGGCGGCGACATCTACGCCCCCGGCCGCCGGCTCACCGAGGCCCGCCGCAGGATCGGCATGGTCTTCCAGAAGCCCAACCCGTTCCCGGCCATGTCGATCTACGACAACGTCACCGCGGGCCTGAAGCTCACCGGAGTCCGGCTGCGGTCCGCGGAGAAGGACGACCTGGTCGAGGAGTGCCTGACCAAGGCCGGCCTGTGGAAGGAGGTCCGCGACCGCCTCCGCCAGCCGGGCGGGGCCCTCTCCGGCGGGCAGCAGCAGCGCCTGTGCATCGCCCGCTCGCTGGCCGTACGCCCGAGCGTGCTGCTGATGGACGAACCGTGCTCGGCCCTGGACCCCACCTCGACGCGCCGCATCGAGGAGACGATCCGCGAACTGGTGCACGAGGTGACGATCGTGATCGTCACCCACAACATGCAACAGGCGCACCGCATCTCCGACCTGTGCGCGTTCTTCCTCGCGGAACAGGGCACCCCCGGCGTGGTCCTGGAACAGGGCCCGACAACGGCGATGTTCGGCGCGCCGCGCGACCAGCGGACGGCGGACTACGTGGCGGGGCGGTTCGGGTGAGGGACGACCCGCGTGGGCGCCGGTGAACCGGGGGGACCTTCCCCGTCGATAAGGGGGCGTGAGAGCGTTCCGGGCCATGACCGCCCGACCACCGGAGGAGCCGCCCGCCGACGCGGCGCTGCTGCGCGCCGTCGCACGTGGCGACGCGGACGCGCTGGCCGCCTTCTACGACCGGCACGCCGGCTGGCTGCACCTGCGGCTCACCCGGCGGTGCGCGGACGCGGAGCTGGTGGACGAGGCCCTGCAGGACACGTTCGTGACCGTGTGGCGGACGGCGGCCCGCTACTCGGGCGCTGCCGGCGGCTCCGCGGGCGGCTGGCTGTGGACCCTCGCGGCGCGGCGGCTCGTCGACGCCCAGCGCTCGGCCGTGCGGGCCGCGCGCGCACGCGACGCGGTGGCCCCGCCGGCTCCCTCCGCCGAGGAGCACGTGCTGGCGGCCGGCCTGGAGTACGGGGAGCTGGGCGACGCCCTCGACCGCCTCTCGCCCGAGCTGAGGGAGGTGCTGCGGGCCACGGTGATCGACGGGTTGACGACGCGTGAGGCCGCCGCTCACCTCGGCATACCCGAGGGGACGGTCAAGACCCGTGCCCTGCGCGCCCGCCGGGCGCTGCGGTCGGCCCTGGGAGGTGCGGCGTGAGCTGGCACGTCACACCGGAGCTGGCCGGGCGTTACGCCGCGGGAGAGGCGGCGGACGCCGACGCCTGGTCGGTGGAGAAGCACGTGGAGTCCTGCACGGAGTGCGCGTCGGCGGTGTCGGCCGCGGTGGCCGCGGGGCCGGCGGGGGCACGGCTCGCGGCGGTGCGGGAGGCGGTGCTGCGGGACGCGGTCGGCGTATCGGGTGGTGCCCACCGGGCTGCCTGCCCGGCCGGCGCCGCCCGCGGTCGTGACGCGTCGCGCTTCCGCCTCACCGCGACCGCCCGGCTGGCGTGGGCTGCCGGCCCCGCGCTGAGCAGGCCGTGGTCCGCCGCCGTCCTCCTCGTGGCCGCCCTGGCCGTCGCCGCCGCCCGCCTCACCGGATACGACGGCGCCCGGGACTGGCTGCTGGTCCTCGCGCCCGTGCTGCCCCTGCTGGGAGTGGCCGTGTCCTACGGCCCGCACGCCGACCCGCTGCACGAGCTCACCGCGGCCACTCCGGCCGGCGGCCTGCGGCTGCTGCTGGTGCGCACCGCCGTGGTGCTCGCCGCGTCCGTGCCCCTGGTCGCGGTGACCGGCCTGCTGCTGCCCGCTCCGCCCCCCGGCTCCCCGGGGGCCGCGGTCTGGCTGCTGCCCTGCCTCGGCCTCTGCCTCTGCGCGCTCGCCCTCGGCGGATTCCTCGGCTGCCGGTCGTCCTGCACGGTCCTGGGCGGCGGCTGGCTGGCCGTCACGCTGACGCCCCGGGGTGCCGCGGCTCCCGCACCGGCCGCCGTGCTGGAGGCCCTCGCCGCCGCGCCCGGCGCGCAGGCGGCGTGGGCGGCCGTGGGGCTGGGCAGCGCGGGGCTGCTGGCGGCGCGGCGGACGGCGTACGACCGGCCGCGGTTCTAGGGCACGCGGCGCCCTTCCTCCGCGCCCTTCCGCAGAGCCCCTTCCGCAGAACCCCTTCCACCCATGACGGGAGCACAGGTGACGACAGCACACGTCCGCGGCCTCACGGTCCGGCACCGCCGCCGTACGGCGCTCGACGGAGTGAGCCTCTCCTTCGACGCCGGCGTGCACGGACTGCTCGGCCCCAACGGCGCGGGGAAGACGTCCCTGATCCGGGTGCTGGCCACCGTCGCGGAGCCCGACGCGGGCGAGGTGCGGCTGCTGGGGGAGGACATCGCGAGCACAAGGAGCCGCACGTCGGTCCGCCGCCGACTCGGCTACCTTCCGCAAGACTTCGGGTACTACCCGGGCTTCACCGTCCGGGAGTTCGTCTCGTACGTCGCCTGGCTGAAGGAGATGCCCGGCGCCCACACCCCCGCCGCCGTCGAACGGGCGGTGGCGCGCGTCGACCTCACCGACCGCATCGACGCCAAGGTCCGTACGCTGTCCGGCGGCATGGTCCGCCGGGTCGGTATCGCCCAGGCCATCGTCAACGACCCGGAACTGCTGCTCCTCGACGAGCCGACGGCGGGTCTCGACCCGGAGCAGCGCGTGGAGTTCCGCGACCTGCTGCGCGAACTCGGCCGGACGGCCGCGGTGATCGTCTCCACGCATCTGGTGGAGGACGTCGCCACGGCGTGCCGCGAGGTGACGCTGCTGGCCGACGGCCAGGTGGCGTACCGCGGGACGACAGAGCAGCTCACGGCTCTCGCGGAGCCGGGCAGCGGCGTGGGGGACAGCCCCATCGAGCGCGGCTACACGGCGGCTCTGCGGGTCCATCGGGCGGGGGTGGGGCGTTGAGCCGCGCCGGGGTGCTGGAGCGGACGGCCGGGGCGGAGGGCACCGCGGCCGCCCGCGGGGCCGGGCCGTTCCGCACGGAACTGCGGCGGGGGACAGGCCCGTTGTCCGCCCTGCTGATCTTCCTCTCGGTCACGCTGGCGATGGCCGGCAAGGCAACCGACTCGCGCGCGGGCACGGACTGGCCGTCGAGCTGGTCGCAGACCGCCGGCCTGCTCGGCACCCTCGTGCTGCTGTCGGCGCCACTCGCCACGGCCGCAGGCGCCTGGCAGGGCGCACGCGAGCACCGGACGCGGCTGACGGAGCTGCTCGCCAGCACCCCGAGGGGCCTACTGCGCCGCTCCCTGCCGGCGTGGGTGAGCGCCGCGCTGTGGCCGGCTCTCGGCTACCTCGCCGCCGCCGCGGTCTGCCACGCGTATGCGCTCCTGTACGTCTCGTACGGCCGCCCGCTGCTCGCCTCGGCGGTGGCGCACGCGACCCTCACCGCGGCTTTCGGGACCCTGGGCTTCGCCCTCGGGCGGGCGGTGCCGCGGGCGTTCACGGCACCGGTCTCGGCGGTCGCCGCCTACGTGCTGCTGGGCGCGACGGCGTACACGGACGGCCCGCTCGCCCGGCTGTCGCCCGTGGACGGCCGCACCTCGGCCGGCCACACCCTCGCCTGGTGGCAACCGCCGGCCGAGATGCTGCTGGCCGCCGGAGTGGGCGGGGCGGCGCTGGTGGTCGCCGTGGCTTCGCTACGTCACAAACCGCTCGCCGTCGTGCCGCTGCTGCTCGCGGTCGTGGGCGGCGGGCTGCTGACGCAGGGCGGCGACCCGTGGCGCAGCGATCCGGGAGCCACGGCACTGGTCTGCGACCGCAAGGCCCCCCGGCTGTGCCTGACCGCCGTGCACGGCGGCCTGCTGGACGACGCGTCGAGGAGGCTCGACCCCCTGCGGGCGAAGCTGAGCGGTGTGCCTGGTCTGCCGGAGCGCCTCGTCGAGGCGCCCGGGCGGCGGCGCGCCGAGGGCGACCGGGCGCTGCCGCCCGCGGACATGTACAGCGCGCGCAACCGCATCGACGACGGGGAGTTCTTCGTCCGCAACGCCTGGAGCGCGATGGGCCTGGTACGGCACGGTTGCCGCTTCGGCCCGCGGGCGCGGCTTCTCAACAGCGCCGTGGATGCCTGGGTGATGGAATTCGACGACCGGCGGATCGGCTTCTTCGCCGACGAGGAAGAGGTCCGGCGGACCCGCGCCGTCATCGACCGGATCGACGCGCTGTCCCCGGCCGGCCGGGAGGCCTGGCTGACCGCGTACTTCACGGCAGCGCGCGAGTGCGCCGTCGACACGGTGGAGCTCCCATGACCGGCTACGCCCGCTCCCGCGGCCTGCCCGCCGCGCTCCTCACCCTCGTCGCCGTCACGCTGCTCGCCTGGCGCTGCGCCGACTGGCTCGTGGACGCCCCGCGCTTCGGCACCAGCGCCCGGGTACCTGTCGTCGCCCTGGCCCCCCTGCTGGCGGGCTCGGCGGCGGCAGCGAGCCTGTACTCGCACTCCGCCGAACTGGACCGCACCGCCGCCCGCCGGCTGTGGTGCCTGCGCAGCGGACAACTGCTCGCGCTCACCGGCCTGTACGCCGTGACCCTCGGCGCCACGGTCACCACGGACGCCGCCGTCTTCGGCACCCAGGCGATGGTGCGCAACGTCCTCGGCACGGCCGGCCTCGCGGCGCTCTCCGCCGTGGTCTTCGGCGCCCGTCTGGCCTGGATGCTGCCGCTCGCGTACACGGCCACGGCGTATCTGGCCGCACCCCGTGCACCCGGCGGATCCGCGGCGGCGTGGGCCTGGCCGGTGCAGCCGGGCCCGCAGCCCGCCGCGTGGTCGACGGCCGTGCTGCTGTTCGCCGCGGGCCTCGCGGTGTGCGCCTGGCGCGGGCCGCGGAGCCGGCTGGGGCGGGAGTAGCTCAGGGGAGTGGACGCCGCGCCAGGTGTACGACGTCCGGCACCCCGCGGCGTACCGGGATCTCCTCCGTGCGCACGTCCGTGAAGTCCGCCGTGCGCAGGGCCTCCTCGAAGGCGGGGGAGGGCTGCGCGGACCAGACCGCCAGGACGCCGCCCGGGGTCAGCCTCGATCGGCAGGCGGCCAGGCCGGCGGGGGAGTAGAGGGACGCGTTGCCGTCGGTGACGGTCCAGTCCGGGCCGTTGTCGATGTCCAGGCAGAGCGCGTCGTACGACACCCCCGCCTCGCGGACGTACGCCACGAGGTCCGCCTCGACGATCTCCGTACGGGGATCGGCCTGGGCCTGCCCCGAGATCCGGGCCAGCGGTCCCCCGACGTGCCAGTCGATCACCGCCCGCTCCCGCTCGACCACCGCGATCCGCCCCCACCGGGGCTCCGCGGCGGCCTCGGCCAGCGAGAATCCGACGCCCAGCCCTCCGATCAGCACGGCGGGCCCGGGCCGCCCGTCCAGCTCCGCCAGCGCCGCGCGGATCAGCAGGCGCTCGGAGCGGCCGTCGGAGGTGTCCATGAGGAAGCAGCCGTTGGCGATGATCTCGAAGTCGTCCCCCCGCTGCCGCAGGGTGACCTCGCCGTACGGTCCTTCACGGTGATCGAGGGTGAGGGGCTGGTCCATGGCCGTCGAGCCTAGCGAGTCGGGCCTCACGGGCGCAGGGGAGGCAGGGCGTCGAGTACGGCCGGCATCCCCGGGATGTCCCAGCCCTCGCCGAGCACCACGAAGCGGTCCTGGTACTGGACGGTGGTGTTCAGCTGATCCGGCCCCGTGTAGGGCATGCCCATGTCGGTGGCGTCGATCTCGTCGAACCGCACGGCGGCGAGCGCCTCGCGCAGCCGCTCGGCGTCAGCGGCGCCGAGCCTGCCCTTCCTGGTCCCGCGACCGGATTCCACGACGTACCGCCCGTCGACGAACACGGTGAGCACGTCGATCCGCCCGTCGATACCGCCCTCCTCCTTGTACCTGACCAGCACGGCCCCGGGATCGGTCGGCTGCACGACATCGGGAGTGCGCGACGGGGACGCGGACGGCGGGGCGGCGGACGCGGACGGCCGGGCCGGGGAGGTGGAGGTGGCGCCCGGCGCCCGGTCGGGCTCCGTCCCGGAGCCGCCGTCGCATCCGGCGCCGAGCAGCGCGACGAGCACACCGAGACCGATGAGCACCCCACCACGTCGAGTCATGCCGGAGTCGTATCAGCTGAACGAGCCCCTCCGGGAGAGGCACGTCACACCTCGCGCCCGGGACCCACGCGCCGGCGATCGCCCACAGCGAACAACCGCGGGGCCGGGGAACAACCCCGCGCCCCCCTGCATTGAGTCGATGTAACTCAACTTGCATGCCGAAGGGGAGATCATGGCTACTGAGCCCCAGCCGTTCACACCGCAGACCCTGCCCGTCCTCCCGCTGGACGACGAGGTCGTCCTCCCCGGCATGGTCGTGCCCCTGGACCTGTCCGACCAGGAGGTCCGGGCCGCCGTCGAGGCCGCGCAGGCGACCGCGCGCGAGACCGGCCGGAAGCCCAAGGTCCTCCTCGTGCCGCGGATCGACGGCACGTACGCCGGCATCGGCGTCCTCGGCCGCGTCGAGCAGGTGGGACGGCTCGCGGACGGCGATCCCGGCGCCCTGATCCGCGGGCTGAGCCGCGTCAGGATCGGCGCCGGCACCACCGGCCCGGGCCGCGCCCTGTGGGTGGAGGGCACCGCCGTCGACGAGAACGTTCCCGACCCGCTCCCCGGCTCGGTCACCGAGCTGATGAAGGAGTACAAGGCCGTCGCCGCGAGCTGGCTGCGCAAGCGCGGCGCCTGGCAGGTCGTGGACCGCGTGCAGCAGATCGAGGACCCCGGCGCGCTGGCCGACAACTCCGGCTACTCGCCGTTCCTCTCCACCGAGCAGCGCGTCCGCCTGCTGGAGACGGCCGACGCCGTGGCCCGGCTGAAGCTGGCCACCGAGTGGCTGAAGGACCACGTCGCCGAGCAGGACGTCGCCGAGTCCATCGCGAAGGACGTCCAGGAGGGCGTGGACAAGCAGCAGCGCGAGTTCCTGCTGCGCCGCCAGCTGGAGGCCGTACGCAAGGAGCTGCGCGAGCTGAACGGCGAGCCGGAGGGCGAGGAGAGCGACGACTACCGCGCCCGCGTCGAGGCCGCCGACCTGCCCGGGAAGGTCCGCGAGGCAGTGCTGAAGGAGGTCGACAAGCTCGAGCGCCAGAGCGACCAGTCGCCGGAGGGCGGCTGGATCCGCACCTGGCTCGACACCGTCCTGGAGCTGCCGTGGAACGAGCGCACCGAGGACGCGTACGACATAAAGGCCGCCAAGGCCGTCCTGGACGCGGACCACGCGGGCCTGGACGACGTCAAGGAGCGCATCACCGAGTACCTGGCCGTACGAAAGCGCCGGGCCGACCGCGGCCTCGGCCTCGTCGGCGGGCGGCGCGGCGGTGCGGTGCTGGCCCTCGTCGGCCCGCCCGGCGTCGGCAAGACGTCCCTCGGGGAGAGCGTGGCCAAGGCCATGGGCCGCAAGTTCGTCCGCGTCGCCCTCGGCGGCGTGCGCGACGAGGCGGAGATCCGCGGCCACCGCCGTACCTACGTCGGCGCCCTGCCCGGCCGGATCGTCCGGGCGGTCAAGGAGGCCGGGTCGATGAACCCCGTCGTCCTCCTGGACGAGATCGACAAGGTCGGCTCGGACTTCCGCGGCGACCCCGCGGCCGCCCTGCTGGAGGTCCTGGACCCGGCGCAGAACCACACCTTCCGCGACCACTACCTGGAGGTCGAGCTCGACCTGTCCGACGTCGTCTTCCTGGCCACCGCCAACGTGCTGGAGGCCATCCCGGAGGCGCTGCTGGACCGGATGGAGCTGGTGCGCCTCGACGGCTACACCGAGGACGAGAAGGTCGTCATCGCCCGCGACCACCTGCTGCCCCGGCAGCTGGAGCGCGCGGGGCTGGCGGACGGCGAGGTGCTGATCGAGGACGGGGCGCTGCGCAAGCTGGCCGCCGAGTACACCCGTGAGGCCGGCGTACGGAACCTGGAGCGCTCCGTCGCCCGGCTGCTGCGCAAGGTCGCCGCCCAGCACGAGCTCGGCGACGCGGAACTGCCGTACACCGTCGGCGTGGAGCAGCTGCGCCCGCTGATCGGCCGGCCGCACTTCACCCCGGAGTCCCTGCAGGAGCCCGAGGAGCGGCGTACGGCGGTGCCGGGCGTCGCGACGGGGCTGGCGGTCACCGGCGCCGGCGGCGACGTCCTGTACATCGAGGCGTCCCTCGCCGACCCCGAGTCCGGTGCCTCCGGGCTCACCCTCACCGGTCAGCTGGGCGACGTGATGAAGGAGTCGGCGCACATCGCGCTGTCCTTCCTGCGCTCGCACGGCGCGGAGCTGGAGCTGCCCGTCGGCGACCTGAAGGACCGCGGCATCCACCTGCACGTGCCGGCGGGCGCCGTCCCGAAGGACGGCCCGAGCGCGGGCATCACCATGACCACCGCGCTCGCCTCGCTGCTCAGCGGCCGGCACGTGCGGCCGGACGTGGCGATGACCGGTGAGGTCTCGCTGACCGGGCGGGTGCTGCCGGTCGGCGGCATCAAGCAGAAGCTGCTCGCCGCGCACCGGGCGGGCGTCAAGACCGTCATCATCTCCAAGCGCAACGAGCCCGACCTGGACGACCTGCCGAAGGAGGTCCTGGAGGAGCTCGAGGTGCACACGGTGACGGACGTCCGCACGGTCCTGGAGCTGGCCCTGACGCCCGCCTCGGCGGGCGCGCGGCCGGAGGTGCCGGCCGCCGCGTGACGGAGGCGTCCGGCATGGTTCCGCCGGCCTTCCCGGACGGCGGCGCTGTGGACGCGGACCCACTCGTAGCGGTCGGTCAGCAGCTCGCGCAGGCGAGGGAGGGCGGCCGCGGCGGGCGGGCCGATCTCGGCG
>NZ_JBFAXR010000186.1:0-13017 GCF_040680895.1 Streptomyces sp. NPDC051940
GCGGTTACGCGCGTACCCGCACCCCGCCGTCACAGGCGCAGGCCGCGGATCGACGCGTCGATGTCCGACACGAGCGCCCGGGGGCGGCCGGCGAAGTGGAAGTGGCCGCCCGGATAGATCCGCAGGCCGACCTCGGCCGCCGCGAAGGCCCGCCAGCCCAGCAGGTCCGCACGGCCCGCGCCGCTGTCGCCGGCACCGCCGAACAGTGCCACCGGGCAGGCCACCTCGGGCCCGGAGACCGGCAGGAACCCCCGGGCGACGGTGAGGTCCGCCCGCAGCGCCGCCAGGGTCATCCGCAGCAGCTCCGGGTGCGCCTCGGCGTCCGCCGGTGCCGCGCCCCAGCCGCGGATCCGGTCGAGGAGCCGCTCGTCGGACGCGTCGGGGCCCGGCAGTTCGGCACCCCCGCCCGGCCCCATCCCGGACAGGCCCAGCCACACCACCCGCTCCCCGAGCTCCACCGCCGCGGCATACGCCGCCAGCGCGCCGAAGCTGTGCCCGAACAGGGCTGCCGGACCCGGCAGTTCCCCGATCTCCTCCAGCACCGGCGCGATCAGCTCCCCCATCCGCGCCGGGCAGGACTCGCGCAGCCGGTTCTCCCGCCCCGGCAGGCGTACGCCCCACAGCGCCGTCTCCCCGGACAGCAGCGGCGCCCAGTCCCGGTAGGCCCCGGCCCCCATCCCGCCCGGCGAGAAGGCGACGAGGTGCACCCGCTCGGAGCCGGTGGCCCGCAGCGGGACCAGGGCGCGCGTCACAGCAGCCCCCCGACCGGCGCACCCGGATCGCGGGCCAGCGCCGTCAGCAGCTCCAGCCACTGTGCGAGCAGGCCCTCGGCGTCCGGGTCGCCGAACTGGTCCCGGTGGTAGCACAGGGCGGCGCGCAGCCCGTCCATCGGGATCACCTCCAGGCGCAGCGGGAACTCGGTCATCCCCAGGTCGAAGTGGTCGCCGGCGAAGGGATGGCCGCGCCGCAGCAGGGCGCCCAGGGCGTGCTGGCCGGCGTCCTGCGGGAAGTTGTCGACCACGACGATGCTGTCGAACAGCCGGCCGCCGTGGCGCTGTTCCAGCTCCAGCAGGGAGACCCGCTCGGCCTCCTGCGACCGCGCCGCGTCGGCCTGGACGCGCCGCATCAGCTCCAGCGCCGACTCCCCGGCGCGTACGGGCACGCGGCGGGGGAGCGTGGTGATGAACATCCCCACCATCCGCGGGTACGCGCGCAGCCCCCACACCCGCCCCGCCGAGGTCACCCCGAACCTGACCGCGTCCCGGCCCGTCGCCCGGGCCAGCACCAGCGCCCACGCCGCCTGGGCGGCGACGGCGCCGGTCACCCCGTGCGCGCGGGTGAGCGCGGTGACGGCGGCCACCGTGGACGCGGGCGCCTCGGCGGTGATACGCCGGTAGCCGCCGGCGGGGACGGCATGGGCGGCGGGCGGGACCGTGCCGTCCCCCGAAGCGTCCGCCAGATACGCGTCCCAGTGCTGCCGTGCCGGGGCGGGGTCGGCGGCGCGCAGCGCCTCGACGTGGTCCCGGAAGGGCGCCGGCGGTTCGGGCAGCCGCGCGGTCCGCTGCGCGCGCAGCAGCTCGCGGGCGTTGCCGGCGCCGATCCGCGGCAGCAGCGCCGCCTGGCGCAGCACCGTGCCCAGCCGGGCCCGCGCCGGACGCTTCCGCAGGGCCGCCACGTACAGGGCCGGGAGGTCCTGCAGCAGCAGGGAGCGCGACCAGCCGTCCAGCAGCAGATGGTGGGCGGTGAGGACGAGTTCGTACCCGCCCCGCAGCCTGATCAGCGTGCAGCGCGCCAGCGGCGCCCGGCCGGGGTGGAACGGCGTGACGAAGTCCTGCGCCAGCAGCTCGTCCATGCGGGCGCGCAGGGCCTGGCCGGTCACGTCGCGCCAGTCCAGCTCGGTCCAGGGCAGCCGCACCCGCGGATGCACCCACTGCAGCGGCTCCGCGAGCCCCTCCCACGCGAACGACGTCCGCATGACGGGGTGGCGCTCCACGATGCGTTCCAGCGCGGTCCGCAGGGCGACCGGGTCGGTCGCCGCGGGCAGCGGATGGCAGGTGCGCACGGCGAACATGCCGGGCCGGCCGCCCGCCAGCGTCCGGGCCAGCATCGTCTGCTGCATGGGGGCGAGCGGGTAGACGTCCTCGGGGACGCCGCGTTCGCCGATCAGGGTCCGCAGCCGGTCCTCGGTGAGGGCGGCCAGCGGGAAGTCGGCGGGGGTGAGGGTCGCCGCGGGCGGGATCCCGTCAAGTGCCGCCGGGTCCCCGTCGGTTACGGGCGGCAGCGTGGACGGAGCCGGTGGCGCCGCCTTGACCCGCCGGAGCGCCTCCGCCAGGTCCACGACGTCGCCGGCCGCCGGCACGGACACCTCGGTCTCCCACTGGCCGAGCGTGCCGCGCGCCCGCGCGGTGGGCGGCGCGTCGTCACGTATCAGCCGCGCGGCATGGCCCGCCAGCAACCGCTGCGCCGCCCCCACCTCCCGCGGCCACGCCCGGTGCGGACCCGGCCCCGGCTGCCGGGGCCGGCCGGAGGCCAGCCAGCGCAGCCAGCCCTGGTCGGAACCGGCGTCCGGGGCGGGGGAGTCGAGCTGGGCGAGCAGCGCCGCGTACGACTCCTCGTCCACGACCGACGGGTGCGCCGCCACCCCGAACCGGTCGCCGTCCGGGCCGCCGCACCACACGGCCCGGAACACCGGCCCGTGCTCCGGGTCCAGGGAGGTCGCCAGTTCCGCGCCGATCTCCTCGGCGCGGGCGGTCGCCGCCTCCGCAGGGAGGGCGGTGAGGTCGTACTCCGCCAGCAGGGCGTTCGGGTCCTGGTCGACGACGGTCACCACCGACGTCACCCGGGCCCGCAGCGCAGGCTGGCGCCGCACGACGGCCTCCACCCGGCGCCGCAGGGCTTCGGGGTCGGAGTGGCGTACCCAGGAGAAGTGGGCGGGAGCGTCCCGCAGGGCCAGCTGGCGCGGGGTCGCGACCAGGGCCGCGCCGGGCGCGGACGGCGCACGCGTCACCGTCGCGAGCCCGGCGGCGGTGGGGTGCTCGAACACGTCGCGCGGCGCCACCGGATGCCCGGCGTCGGTGAGGCGTCCCGCGAGCTGGACGGCGAGGATCGAGTCGCCGCCGAGGGCGAAGAAGTCGTCGTCCGGGGCGACCCGCGTGTCCAGCACGGACTCGAAGACGCCGAGGACTGTCCGCAGGTCTGCCTCCGCGGCGGGGGACGGTTCGACCGGCGTTACGGGTACGGGAGTCGGCTGCACCGCTACCGCAGAGGCAGAGGCAGAGGCAGAGGCAGAGGCAGAGGTGGACGTGGATATGGCAGCAGAGGTGGAGGCAGCCGAATCCGCCCCCAGCGCCCGACGGTCCACCTTGCCGCTCGGGGTCCGTACCAGCCGGTCCACCAGGGCCACCCGCGCCGGGACCAGCGCCTGCGGCAGCCGCTCGGCCAGCCAGCCGCGCAGCTCCTCGGGCGCCGGGGCGCCCGGCCCACCGCCCGGGCGGACGTACGCCACCAGGCGCAGCCGGCCGTCCGGCCCCGGCTCGGGCACGACCGCGCACTCGCGCACCGCGCCGTGCCCGCCGAGCACCGCCTCGATCTCCGCCGGCTCCACCCGGTGTCCCCGGATCTTGACCTGGTCGTCGGCCCGCCCCAGGAACTCCAGTTCCCCGTCGGCGGACCAGCGCACCAGGTCCCCGGTGCGGTACCGGCCGTCGACCAGCCGCCGCGCGGACGCCTCCGGCTGCCCCAGATACCCGCCGAACAACTGCACTCCGCCGAGCACCAGCTCGCCCGGCGCCCCCGGCCCGGCCGGGGCTCCCGACCGGTCCACCACCCGGCACTCCACCCCCGGCAGCGGCCGGCCGACCGACGGCAGGTCCGGCCAGCCGCCCGGATCGCCGTCGAGCCGTCCCGCCGTCACCACATGCGTCTCGGCCGGTCCGTAGTGGTTGTCCAGCACCGCCCCCGGCGGCAGCCGCCGGAAGAACGCCCGTACGGCATCGGTCACCTGCAGCCGCTCCCCGGCCGTCACCAGCTCGCCGAGCGACCGCGGGACCGGGGCCCGCCGCGCGGCGTCGGCCAGCCCGGCGAGGAGCACGTAGGGCAGGAAGACGCGGTGCACCTGGTGCCGGTCCAGCCAGCCCAGCAGGGCCTGCGGATCGCGGCGCAGTTCGTCCGGGGCGACGACCAGGGTGCCGCCCGCGGCGAGGGTCCCGAAGACCTCCTGGAAGTGGACGTCGAAGCTGTACGGCGTGAGCTGGGCGGTGCGCGCCTGCGCCGGCAGGTCCGAGCGCCGCACCTGCCACTGCGCGAGGTTGGCCAGCGCCCGGTGCGACAGCCCGATGCCCTTCGGGGTCCCGGTCGATCCCGAGGTGAACACGATGTAGCACAGGTCGTCCGGACCGGCCTCCGGCACGAAGCCGTCCGCCGCGGCCTCGCCGGGCCGCGGCAGGGCGATCACCTCGTGGCCGTCGAGCGGCAGCGGTACGGCGCCGTCCACCAGGACGTGACGGGTCCGCGCCTGGCGCAGCATCTCCGCCAGCCGCGGCACCGGGTAGGAGAGGTCGAGCGGCACGTACGTGGCGCCGCACCGCAGGATCCCGAGGATCGCGGCGACCCCGGCGGCGGTCCGGGGCACGCACAGCGCGACCCGGTCGCCGGGACGTGCGCCGTGCTCCCGCAGCCGGGAGCCGATCTCGTCGGCGTAGCGGGCGAGTTCGGCGTAGCTGAGGGCGGTCGTGTCGTCGATGACGGCGATCGCGTCCGGTGCCGCCGCCGACCCCTCGTCGACGAGGCCGGTGACGGTGCGTGCCGGGAAGGCGGGGCCTCCCGTCGACCAGCCGGCGATCCGCTCCGCCTCCCGCTCGTCGAGCAGGGGCAGTTCGCCGGCCGCCTGCTCCGGGTCGGCGGCCAGGGCGGTCAGCACGCGCCGGAAGCGCAGCAGCAACCGCTCGGCCTCCGCGCCGTCGCAGACCTCGCCCGCGTACTCCAGGGACAGCCGCAGGCCGCCGTCGGCGAGCGGCGTCGCGTCGAAGGAGAGGGCGAACTTCGCAGTGCCGGTGTGGACGTCCACGACCGACAGGTCCAGGTCCCCGAGCCGCAGTTCGGGCATGGGGGCGTTCTGCAGCACCAGCAGAACGTTGAACAGCTCGCGTCCGGCGGCCAGCTTCTCCAGCGGGACCCGGGTGCGGCCGAGCGCGCCGCGCACGGTCTCGGCCACCCGGTCCACGAGCCCCGGGCCGCCGCCGATGTCCACCGGGACGGGCAGGGTGTTCGCGAGCAGCCCGACGGTGCGCTCCAGTTCGGGGTGGTACCTGGCGGCCACCGGGCAGCCGACGACCAGGCGCTCGGTGCCGTACGTGCGCCCCAGCGTCACGCCCAGCGCCGCCAGCAGCGCCGGGTAGAGGCGGGGCCGGACCGGGTCGACGGCGTCGCCGCCCACCTCGGTGACCACGCGGCCGCCCGCCCCGGACAGCCCGGCGGTGCCGGCGCCCAGGTCGAGCGGCTCGTCGTACCCGGCCAGCAGCTTCTCCCAGTACGCGGTGTCGTCGTCGGTCTGCCGCGCCGCCGCGTCGGCGATCTGCACCGGCTCCGGCCCCAGTTCCGCGGCCGGATCGGCGTAGCAGCGGGCCAGCTCGTCCACGAGCACCCCGACCGACCAGCCGTCCAGCACCAGATGGTGGGCGGTCACCACCAGCAGATGGTCGTCCGCGGCGTGCCGCTCCAGCAGGAACCGCACGGGCGGCCCCGCCGCCAGGTCGAACGGCCTGCTGATCTCGTCCTGTACGCGCCCGGGCGCCGTCACCGGCAGTCGTACGGCGGTGGGCGCGGCGGCGAGCTGCCGCGGCTCACCGTCCACCGCCACGAACCGCGTCCGCAGCGCCTCGTGCCGGGCGACCAGGGCGGACAGCGCCCCCTCCAGGGCGGCCACGTCCAGCGGTCCGCGCAGCCGGAGAGCGAACGGCATGTGGTAGGCGGCGCTCCCGGGGCCGAGCTGCTCCAGGGTCCACAGACGGCGCTGCGGTCCGGTCAGCGGCATGCCCTCGGGGACGCGTACGGCCCGGGGGAAGTCCCCAAGGCCTTCCTGGTCGGGCAGGGCACCCAGCACCAGGGCGGTGAGCCCGCCCAGGGTCGTAGCGCCGAGGACGTCGTCCAGCTTCAGCGCCACCCCGAGCCCGGCCTGCAGCCGGGCCAGCAACTGGGCGGCCAGCAGGGAGTGTCCGCCGAGCCGGTAGAAGTCGTCGTCCGGGCCGGCCGCGTCGACGCCGAGCACGTCCTGCCAGATACGGGCCACCGCGTCGGCCGTCGCGGGCTCGGGCAAGGGAGCGGCAGGGGTGGCGTCGAGCGCGGAGGGCACCTCCTCGGCCCGCACCGGAGCGGCAGCCGCCCGGGGCGCGTCGACCCAGTGCCGTTCCCTCGCGAAGGGATACGCGGGCAGCGCCACCCGGCGCCCCGGCCGCCCCGCGCGGACGGCGTCCCAGTCCAGCTCCACCCCGGCGCACCAGGCCGCCCCGGCCGCCCGCAGCGCCGCGAGCCGGTCTCCGGTGTCGCCCATGCCCGCCGTCGCCGACCAGCCCTCGGCGGGCAGTTGCAGCTCGGCCAGCCCGGTCAGCGTCCGCCCCGGCCCCAGCTCCAGGCACCACCCGGCCGGGGCCTGAGCGGTCACCGTCGCGAAGCCCTTGGCGAACAGCACCGGATCGCGCAGCTGGGCCGCCCAGTAGCCGGGGTCGGTGGCCTCCTCGGGGGTGATCCAGTCACCGGTGCGGCCGGAGACGTACGGCACGGACGGCGCGCCCAGCCGTACGCCCTCCAGCTCGGCCCGCAGCGCCGCCGCGGCCGGCTCCGTCATCGCCGAGTGGAACGCGTGCGAGGTGGCGACCGGACGCGTCCCGATGCCGCGCCGCTCCAGCTCCCGCGCCGCCGAGGCGACGGCGGGCGCGGGCCCGGACAGCACGCAGACCTCGGGCGCGTTGACGGCGGCGAGGCACAGGTCGCCGTCCACCAGATCGGCGATCCGCTCCGGGGCGGCCAGGACGGCCAGCATGCCGCCGGGCGGCAGGGCGTCCATCAGCGCCCCCCGCCGCGCCACGACCCGCAGCGCGTCGTCGAGTCCGAGGACTCCGGCCCGGGCGGCGGCCACGTACTCGCCGACGCTGTGGCCGGCCATCGCGTCCGGCCGTACGCCCCAGTGCTCCCACAGCTCGGCGAGCGCGTAGCCGACGGTGAACAGCGCCGGCTGCGCGTACCGGGTGCGGCGCAGCGTCCGTGCGGCCTCGGTGTCTTGGGGATCGGCGTGCAGCAGGTCCCGCAGGTCGAGGCCCAGGTGCGGGGTCAGGGTCCGGGCCGCGTGGTCGACGGCCGCCCGGTAGACCGGCTCGTCCCGGTACAACGCGGCGCCGACGCCCGGCCGTTGCGCGCCCTGGCCGGGGAAGAGGAACACGACGCGCGGGCCGTCGGCCGGTACCCCGCAGGGGCGGGCCCGGTCCAGCGCGGCGGCCGCCGCGGGGAGGTCCTCCGCCGCCACGGCCACCCGGTGCGGGAACACCGTCCGCCGGCTGAGCGTCGCCGCGACGTCCGGCAGGGCGGTCCTCCCCTCGGCGAGGGTCTCCGAGAGGCGCCGCGCGGCCTCAGTCGCAGCCTGCGGCGTACGGGCCGACACGACGATCACTTCCGGACCGTCCGCGTCGAGCGGGGTCACGGGCGCCTCGGGTGCCTGCTCCAGTACGACGTGGGCGTTGGTGCCGCCGATGCCGAAGGAGCTGACCCCCGCCCGGCGCGGCCCCGCCACCCGCCACGGCACGGGCTCGCCCGGCACGAAGAAGGGGCTCCGCTCCAGACGCGCTGCCGGATTGGTGGCGGCCGCGTGCAGCGACGGGGGGATGATCCCGCTCTCCACGGCGAGCACCGCCTTGATCAGCCCCGTCACGCCCGCGGCGGCGTCGAGATGGCCCACGTTCGGCTTGACGGACCCCAGGCCGCAGTAGCCGACGGCTGTGTGGTCAGTGGTGTCGCCGCGGAAGGCGGCGGTCAGGGCGGCCACCTCGACCGGGTCGCCCAGCGGCGTCCCGGTGCCGTGCGCCTCGACGTACCCGACGGTGTCCGCGGTGACCCCGGCCATGGCCAGCGCCTCGGCGATGACCCGGGTCTGGCCGTCGGAACCGGGCGCCGTGAACCCGACCTTGCGCCGGCCGTCGTTGTTCACGGCCGAGCCGAGGATCACCGCTCGCACCGGATCCCCGTCGGCCAGCGCGTCCTCGAGCCGCCGGAGCACCACGGCCGCGACCCCCGACCCGGCGACCGTACCGGCCGCGTCGGCCGCGAAGGCGCGGCAGGCGCCGTCGGGGGAGAAGACGCCGCCCTCGTGGTGGAGGTAGCCCGCCCGGTGCGGCACCGTGATCGCCGCGCCGCCCGCGACGGCGAGGTCGCACTCGCCGCTCAGCAGGCTCTGGCAGGCGAGGTGCGTGGCGACGAGCGACGTCGAACAGGCCGTCTGGACGGTGATGCTGGGGCCGGTCAGGCCCAGGTGGTACGACACCCGGGTGGCCAGGAAGTCCTTGTCGTTGCCGACCACCGCGCCGAGCAGCGCCAGCTGGTCGAACCGCTCCCGGCCGGGCAGCAGGTTCTGCAGCAGGTACGTGTTCAGCTTGGCCCCGGCGAAGACCCCCACGGGCACGGTGCACCCGGCCGGGTCGTGGCCCGCGCTCTCCAGGGCCGACCACACGACCTCGAGGAAGTGCCGGTGCTGCGGGTCGAGCAGCCGCGCCTCGCTCGGGCTGTAGCCGAAGAACGCCGCGTCGAAGCGGTCCACGTCGTCCAGCACCCCGGCCACCGGCACATAGCGGGGGTCGGCCGCCTCCGCCGGATCCACGCCGGCGGCGAGCAGTTCGGCGTGCGTGAAGCGGGTCAGCGACTCCCGGCCGGCGACGACGTCCCGCCACAGGGCGTCGACGTCGGCCGCGCCCGGGAAACGACCGGCGAGCCCGGTCACCGCTATCGCGTTCATGCTCCCCGCCCCCGTCGCATGGCGAGCCGCTTGGCCGCCTGGTCCCGGCCGGACTGTGCGGCCGTCGGCCGCCCCGCCGGCTCCGACAGCTGCTCCGCGAGCAGCTCCACCGTGGGGTGACTGAACATCTCGACGATCGGGAAGTCCCGCCCCAGCTCGGCGGTCAGCCGGGCGTGCACCTGGGCGAGTGCCAGCGAATGGCCGCCCACGTCGAAGAAGTTGTCGGTGGCCCCGACCCGGTCCAGGCCGAGTACGTCACACCACACCCGCGCGATCCGTGTCTCCGTGTCGCCGCGCGGCATCCGCCCGCCGCCCGTCACCGGGACCGGGTCGGGCAGCGCCGCCCGGTCCAGCTTCCCGCTCGCGGTCACCGGCAGGTCCGCGAGGGCGACGAGGTGCGCCGGGACCAGATAGCCGGGCAGCGTCCGCGCCAGCGCGGCGCGCACCTCGCCCGGCGCGGGCGCGGGGTCGTCATCGGGTACGAAGTAGCCCACCAGCTCCGTGCCGGTCCGTGTGCCCCGGGCGACCACGGCCGCCGCGCGCACCCCCGGCAGCGCCCGCAGCGCGTGCTCCGCCTCCGCCGGCTCGACCCGGAACCCGCGGATCTTGACCTGGTCGTCGACCCGTCCGAGGTAGACGAGTTCGCCGCTGCCGCGCCGCACCGCCCGGTCGCCGGTCCGGTAGACCCGCCGCCCGTCGCGGCCGTTTCGGAACACCTCGGCGGTCAGGTCGTCGCGCCCGAGATAGCCGCGGGCCAGGTTGTCCCCGCCGAGGACGAGCTCCCCCGGGACGCCGGGCGGCGCCGGCTGCCCGCCCGCGTCCAGTACGTGTACCCGGACGCCGGGCAGCGGCTCCCCGAGCGGCGGTTCGCCGGCGGTACCGGACGCCTCCCACAGGGTCGCCACCACGGTGCCCTCGGTCGGACCGTAGGCGTTGACGAACCTGCGCCCGGCCGACCAGCGCGCCACCAGCTCCGCCGTACACGCCTCGCCGCCGCTCACCAGCACCCGCAGGTCCGGCAGCGGCTGCTCGTGCGGGACCAGGGCCAGGGCGCTCGGCGGGACCAGTACGTAACTCACCCGCCGCCCGCGCAGCGTGTCCCGCAGGATCGGGCCGGGGACCAGCGCCGTCGGCTCCGCCAGGCACAGCGTCGCCCCGGACAGCAGGGCCAGCACCAGATCCCACATCGCCGCGTCGAACGCGGGCGAGGCGAACCGCAGCACCCGGTCGCCCGGCCCCAGCCCGAACCGGGCGACGGTGGCGTCGGCCATCCGCACGAACGAGGCGTGCTCGACGGCGACGCCCTTGGGCCGCCCCGTCGATCCGGACGTGAAGACCGTGTACGCGAGGTCGCCGGGCGCCACCTCCGGCAACTCGGCCGTACCCGCCTTCCGTACGTCGGTCAGCACCGCCTTCGCCCCGGACGCCTCGACCATGAAGTCGATCCGGTCCTGCGGATAGCCGGGGTCGATCGGCACGACGGCCGCGCCGGCGTGCATGCCGCCGAGCATCGCCACCGGCCAGTCCCGGCCGGCGCCGATCCGCACCCCGACCCGGTCGCCGGGGCGCACGCCGTCCTCGACGAGCGCCGCCGCGCACGCGCGCACCGCGTCCGCCAGCTCGGCGTAGGTCAGCCGTCCGTCGGGCGCGTCCACGGCGGGGCGGTCGCCGAACCGGCGTACCACCTCGGCGAAGCGCTGCACGACGGTCGCGGGCGGCTCGGTCACCGCCGGGCCCCGGCCCAGCGCCGCCAGCCGCTCCGCCTCCCCCTCCGCCAGGAGGTCGACGTCCGCCACCGCGAGCTGCGGTGCCGCGCCGAGGAAGCGGCCCAGCGCCCGGCCGAACCATTCGGCGGTCTCGGCGCCCACGACGTCCGTGGCGTACTCGAGATGGGCGCTGTCACCGCTCGCCTCGACGCTGAGGTCGGCCTTCGCGGTCGCCGTGGGGATGCGCCGCAACTCCGCCCCGACGCCCGGGAGTCCGAGGGGCGGCGGCTCCGGGGCCCACGTCACGAGCACGTCCGTCAGCGGCAGCCGGCTCGGCTCGCGCGGCGGGCGCAGCGCCTCGACCAGCCGGTCGTACGGCAGGTCCCGCCGCTCCTGCACCCGCAGCAGCGTCTCCTGCACGCGCGCACGCAGCTCGCCGAGCGTGTCCGCGGCGGTGACGGGGATCCGTACCGGCAGGGTGTTGACCAGGCAGCCCACCAGCCCGGCGAGTTCGGGGCGGTCGCGCTGCGCCGCCACGGTGCCGAGCACGACCTCCGGCTGTCCCGTGAGCCGGTGCAGCGCGGCCGCGATGGCGGCCAGCAGCCCGGCGAAGGTCCCGCCGGCCGGCAGCGCCACGTCCAGGCTGCCGCCGCCCTCGCCGCGCAGGGCGGGGCGGGGGCGGTCCACGGGCAGCGCGAGCGGTTCGGCGAACGGCAGCAGCTCCGCACGCCAGGCGTCCGTGTACGAGGCGACCACGTCCGGGGTGAGGGTCTGCTCCTGCCAGACGGCGTAGTCGGCGTAGTCGATCGGACCGGGCGGCAGTTCCCGGCCCGCGTACGCCGCGGCCAGATCGCGAATCACGATCATGTCGGACCAGGCGTCGCAGACCAGATGGTGGGCCACGACGACCAGCCGGTGGCGGCCCTCGCCCAGCCGCAGCAGTCCGGCGCGCAGCAGCGAGGGGCCGGCCAGGTCGAACGGTTCGAGGGCCAGCCTGCGTTCGGCGGCGTCCGCCGCCCCGCTCGTCGGGCAGTCCTCGTGGGTCAGGACCACCTGCCCCTCGGCGTACACCCGCTGGACCGGCTCGCCGTCCGCGGCGGCGAACCCGGTGCGCAGCGACTCGTGCCGGCGGACCACCGCCCGCAGCGCCGCCTCCAGCGCCTCCACGTCCAGCGGTCCGGTCAGCTCGACGGCGGCGGGGACGTGGTAGCGGGCGCTGCCCGGTGCCAGGCGCTCCACGAACCAGATGGCCTTCTGCTGGGCGGAGGCCGGGAACTCGTCGTAGGCGGTCATCGGGCCGACACCCCCGCCCGGCGCGGCTGGCGCCGGATGGGCGGCAGCGCCGGAGCCGACGGCGCACGGTCCTGAAGCCGCCGCGCCAGCGCCGCGACTGTGGAGGCCTCGTACACGTCGCGCACGGTGACCTCGACGGCGAGCGCGGCCTCCAGCCTGCCGGCGACCTGGGTCGCGGCCAGTGAGTGGCCGCCGAAGTCGAAGAAGTCGTCGCCCGCCGCGACCGGACCGTAGCCGAGCACCTCGCCGAACGCGTCGGCGACGGCCTCCTCGAACCGGCCGGACGGCTCGCGGTCGGCGTCGGGCGCGCCGTCCGTCTGCTCGTTCGCCCCCGCCGCGGCGCGCTCGCGCAGTTCCTCGTACGACGGCAGGCCGTCGGCTATCGGCAAGGTGGTCCACGGATGGTCCGGTTGCCGGACCATCCCCCGCAGGACGGCCACCAGCCGGTCGCCGTACCGGGCCGCGGTGTCGTCGTCGAAGCGGTCCGTCCCGTACTCGAGCGCGACGGAGTCCCGGCCGAAGAGGAGGGACAGGTCGAACGCCGCTCCGCCGCGGTCCACCGGCAGCACCTCGCGTACGAGCCCGTCGGCGCTCACCGGCAGCTCCCGCCCGTGGTCGGCGACGGCGACGTCGAACAGCGGGCGCCGGCCCGCGTCGGCCAGGGACACCAGCTCGTCCAGGGGGAGCCCCGCCCGGCCCATGCTCGCGGCGAGGGCGTCGCGCACCACGCCCACCAGCTCGCGCACGGTCGCGGCCTTGTCGAGATCGATGCGCACCGGGACGACCGTGACCAGGCAGCCGACGGCGGCGGCCCGCGGCTCGTCGCGGTTGGCGAGCGGGACGCCGACGACCACGTCGCCGTTGCCGCTGTGCCGCGCGATGAGCGTCGCGGCGGCGGCGAGCTGCACCGCGAACCGGGTCGCGGCGCACGACCGGGCCAGCTCGCCGAGGTTGGCGGCGGTGGCGCGGCGCAGGGTGCGGCCCCGGTGGGAGGCGAGCGGCGGGGCGGGCCGGTCGGCGGGC
>NZ_JBFAXR010000187.1:0-13000 GCF_040680895.1 Streptomyces sp. NPDC051940
CAGGCAAGGGCGCGTCGTCCGGTGCGTGCAGCTGCAAGGCGGAGGAGGGAGTCGACGCGGAGCGTCGGCGACCGACGACAACGCCGCAGATGCGCGTGCCGGACGACGCGCACCCCGGCAAGATCCGAAAGGCAGGCCCTAGGCCCAACCCGGCGCGGCGGGCGCCGGTTTGCTTCGTGGCGGGCGCGGCATACTGGGAGGGAAGAGCACCCGGTCGATCCGGCCGGGAGGCTGTCCGCGGCTCCCCGAGCAGCGACCGCGGCACCTCCCCGGCGGCACCGATCCGCTACCCGGGCCTGGCAGTGGCACGCACTGACGCGCCGGAGCGGAGGAGGGGCCGAGGATGGTGGTCGACGCGGATCGACTCGCGGTGGTGGAGCTGGACGGCGGGCCGGCGACGGACCCCGCGCTGGCGGGGGCCAAGGCCGCCAACCTGGCCCGCGCCGCGCGCGCGGGACTCCCCGTACTCCCCGGGTTCGTCCTGGTACCGCGCGAGGCGGGGAGCGGGGGCGGGGCGGGGGACTACGCCGAGGGGCAGGCCGACGGCGTGCTGCCGGGGTTCGCGCGCGGGGTCCGCGCCGACGGGCTGCCCGGGGACCACGCGGAGGCACGGGCCGGCGGGACCGCATCCCACCCCCAGCCGCCCACCGACCCGCCGGGAAGCGGCACTTCCGCCCTCCGCGCCGCCTGGGCGCGGCTGACCGCCGGGGGCACGCGGCCCCTCATCGTCCGCTCCTCCTCGCCGCACGAGGACGCCGCCGACTCCTCGATGGCCGGCTGGTTCGAGTCCGTGCTCGACGTGCGCGGCTGGGAGGCGTTCCTCGCCGCCGTGGACACCGTCTTCCTCTCCGCCCGGCGCATACTCGCCGCCTCGCCGGGCGGCCCGCAGCGGCCGCTGGGCGACCGGCCCTGCCCCATGGCCGTCCTCGTCCAGCCCATGCTCCGACCCGACAGCGGCGGCGTGATGTTCGGCGTCGACCCCGTCGCCGGGCGCGGCGACCGGATCCTGGTCAGCGCGGTACACGGCGGGCCCGACCGGCTCGTGGACGGCAGCACCCAGGGCACCCGCTACCAGCTCACCCGCCGCGGCCGGCTGGTCCGCACCGACCCCGCCGCCCCCGGCGGCCCCCTCACCGCCCGGCAGCGCCGCTCCCTCGTCCGCCTCGCCCGACGCGCGGAACGCGTCTTCGACGGACCGCAGGACATCGAGTTCGGCTTCGACCCGGACGGCAAGCTGTGGCTCTTCCAGTCCCGCCCCATCACCGCCGTCACCCGGCAACCCCCGCGCGGCGCCCGCCTCCTCGGCCCCGGACCGGTCGCCGAGACCTTCCCCCGCACGCTGCAGCCCCTGGAGGAGGACCTCTGGCTGCGGCCCATGTCCCACGGACTGACCGCCGCCCTCGACCTGGCCGGCGCCGCGCCCCGGCGGACGCTCCGCCGGCTGCCCGTCGTCACCGCCGTCGACGGGCGGCCCGCCGCCGACCTGCGCCTGCTCGGCAGCGTCCGCCGCGCCCACCCCGTCCTCGCCTTCCTCAACCCCCTCCCCGGCGCCCGCCGCGCCGCCGCGGCCTGGCGCACCGGACGGCTGAAGGCCGCCCTGCCGGCGCTGGCCGCGGACCTGACGGCCGACGTGGACCGCCAACTGGCGTCCCTCGGCGCACCCGTGGACATGCTCGGCGGATCGCTGTACGACGCCGTCTCTTGGGGCCGCACCGCGCTGTCCGCGCTGCACGCCCAGGAGTCCCTCGCGGGCGCCCTGCTCGTACAGGACGCGCCCGCCACGGCGGCCGGCGAGGCGCTGGCCGTACTGGCGGAGGCAAGGGAGCGGAGCCGGACGGCCGCACCCGCGTACGGACACACGGGCACCCCGCCCGCCGACGCCCGCCTCCTCGCCGCCCACCCCGTCCTGCTCACCCTGCTGCCGCCCTCCCTCTTCCACCGCCCCGCGCTGCCGACGGCCGTCGGCACCGGCGTGCCGAGGGGCGTCGGCAGCCTGCCGCCGCGCGAAGGGCTGCGGCTGCGCATCCGGTGGGTGCAGGAGATGCAGGCCGGGATGGTCCGCGAGATCGCCCACCGGATGACGCGGACGGGCCGACTGCCTCACCCCGAGCGGATCGCGCTCCTTCGCTGGGACGAACTCACCGCCGCCGGCCACGGCCGGCCGCTGCCCGCCGACCTCGCCGAACGGTTGCCGCGCCCGGACGGCGCCCAGTTGCCCGCCCGTTTCCGGCTCGCCGACGGCACCGTCGTTCCCGACCGCCCGCCGACCGCCGGCGCCGGCACCAGCCAGGGAGCGGGTGGCGGTTTCGGCGCGGGCACCGCCTGGCACGGCACCTCCCCCCGGCCCGCGCACCCGGTCCTCGTCGTCCGTACCCTCGACCCGGCCCTCGCCCCCCAGCTGCCGGGGCTGGCGGGACTGGTCGCCGAGACGGGCAGCGTCTTGTCCCATCTCGCCGTGCTGGCCCGCGAGTACGGCGTACCGACGGCCGTCGGCGTGGCGGCCGCCCTCGACCGCTTCCCCGACGGCATCCGCCTCACCGTCGACGGCGGCACGGGGGCGGTGGAGCGGGACGAGGGCGCCTATGAGCGCGGCCCGGAGGGAGCCGCCGCGTGAAGTATCTGAGCTATCTGTTCGGGGCCCTCTCTGCCGCGGCCGCAGGCGGCTACTTCGCCGTGTACCTGTACCGCTGGGAGTGGCAGCGGGCGCTCATAAGCGGCGTCCTGCTGCTGGTCGTGGAGATCTTCCTCGTCTGCGTCGTCGTCCTCAGCCGGATCTCCCGGCTGGAACGCCGCCTCGACGAGCACAGCGCCGCGCAGCACGACGTACTGCGGCGCCTGGAGTCCGCCCGCCGCGATCCGGCGGCCCGCCCCTTCCCCTGGCTGGACGGAACGGGCAGCGGCAACCGCACGTACGTCTTCGTGCCCGTCCTGATGGCCGCGGGCGCCGTCCTGTCGTTCACCGCCTGGGTCGTGCAGAAGGTGGCCGCCGCCACGGCCCGCCCCGGCGCCGAACGCCGCCTCGCGGGACGGCTGACGGTCCTCACCGTGCCCCCGGACATCCGGGACGCCGGGCTGGAGCGCCGCCCCGCGCTGCCGCCCGTACGCCGGGCGCGCGGCGGCGTCCTCGCCGCGGTCGCCGCCCTCGGCGTGCTCGGCCTCGGCATCCTCGTCGGCAGCCTCGCCGACGCCACCCAGACGCGCGCCGCGGAGCGCCCGGACTCGGCGGCCACCATCGTCGTGTTCCGGGTGGAACTGCGCCCCGACGGCGGATCGGCGGCCCGCGACCAGGCCGCCCGCGAGCTGTGGGAGAGCTGCCGCCGCTCCACCCGGGCCCTGCCCGCGTCCGCCACCCTCAGCCGGCTGGAGCCGGACGTGTGGTCCGGCGTACTGCGGCCCGCCCTCGGCGCCCACGACATGATGCGGCTGCGCGGCTGCCTCGACGACGCCTCCGTGAACCGCGTCCGGGCGCACGTCCTCGGAGCCGGCCAGGCGGGTTAGTCTGAGAGCTCCCCGCCCACGCCAAGTCCCCGGTGGTGACGGACCCTTGCACCCCGCGTTACGTCCCCTTCCCGGCGTACGACCCCGCCCCGCCCGGCCGCGCACGACCGCCGCCCGCCTCGCCAGGGCCCTCGCCGTCTGCGTCCTCGGCTACGCCCTCATCTGGCTGACCACCGCGCTGTCCATCCTCGGCGCCTCGGCCTGGGCCCGGGGACACGCCAACGCCGGCCGCACCCTGTCCGGCATCCAGCACTTCCAGCAGGTCGACGACCGCGTCTACCGCGGCTCCGCCCCCAGGGAGGCCGGCTACCGCGCGCTGGCCGAGCGCGGCATCACCACCGTCGTCGACCTGCGGGCCGAGCATCTGACCCGGCGCCAGCTGGTCCTGCCGGAGAAGGCCGGGCTGCGCGTCGTCAGGCTCCCGGTGCGCGACGGGCAGACGCCGAAGGCCGCGCAGGTGGAGCAGTTCCTGCGCACCGTGCGGGACGCGCCCGGCCCGGTGTTCGTGCACTGCGGCGCCGGAGTGGGCCGTACCGGATCCATGGCCGCCGCCTATCTCGTACGCACCGGGCAGACGGACGGCGACGGGGCGCTGCTGCGCATGGTCGCCGTCGGGCCGCCGTCCGTGGAGCAGATGTACTACGCGGCGACCGCCCGCCCGGACCGCAGCGCCCAGCCGCCCGGTCTCGTCCAGGCCCTCAGCAGGGCACTGGACGCGCCCCGGCGGATCAGCCACTACTTCTGAGCGCCGAGCCTGCCGTCCGGCGTCGCGGCGCCCATGATCCAGTCGTACGCCCGCTGCGCGTCGAACGTCCGCTGCCCGCCCGGGAACAGCAGCCCCGCGGACACCATCGCCGGATCCCGGGCGTGCTCGGGCAGCGAGGGCACGCCGACGGTGCGCATCCCGGCCCGCCGCGCCGCCTCCACGCCCGGCGGGGCGTCCTCCAGCGCCACGCAGCGCGCCGGTTCCACCCCCAGCAGCCGCGCCGCCGCGAGGAAGACGTCCGGGGCGGGTTTGCCGTGCGGGACCTCCTCCGCCGACACCAGCACGTCGAACACGCCGTCCAGCCCCGCCGCCGGCAGCACCGCCTCGATCGCCGGGCGGGAGGAACCGGACGCCACGGCCATCGGCACCCCCGCCGCGTGCAGCATCTCCACCAGCTTGCGCATCCTCGGGAACGCCTCGGTGCCGTGGGCCGCCAGCCGCAGATACGCCTCGTTCTTCGCCGCGAGCAGCTCGTCGACCGGCGCCTCGATCCCGTACCGCTCGCGCAGCACCTGCAGCGTCTCGCGGGTGCCGATGCCGATGAACCGCGCGTGCTCCTCCCAGCTGAAGTCGGGCACGCCGTAGCGCCGCAGCACCTCGCGGCCGGCCGCGTAGTAGTTGGGTTCGCTGTCGACGAGGGTGCCGTCGAGGTCGAAGACGGCCGCGGGGGAGGCGTTCATGACCCCAGCATGCCGCGTCCTTGATCGGCGGCCGGTGACCGCGTGCGTCAGCGCGTGGCCTCGGAGCGGGCCCAGTCGGCGAGCACGGGGACGCAGCGCTCGGCGAAGTACTCGTAGTCGTCGGGGGTGTTGTAGACGTGGGCGGACAGCCGCAGGTAGCCGATGCCGCCGAAGCTGGTGAACGCCGCCTCGACGGCCAGCTCCGCGGCCACGCGGTCGCGCAGGCCGTCGGCGTCGATCCGGGTACGGCCGAGCCCGGCCGGCAGCCGCACCAGCCGCATGCCGGGGACCGGCATCCCGACGTCGACGCCGCCGGGCTCGCCGGTCAGGGCGGCGAACGCGTCGCCGATGACGCGCTGCCCGTAGTCCGCCAGCTCGTCCATGTAGCCGCGGGCGGTGTCCCAGCCCCAGGTGCGCCCGATGAAGCCGAGCGAGGCGGGCGTGGCCAGATAGCCGGTGAGGTCGAGCGTGCCCTGCGAGTCGAAGCGCTGCGGGAACGGCTCGGCGGCACCCCAGGAGTCGATCAGCGGGTACAGCCCGTCGCGCAGCGGGCCGCGGGCCACCAGCACCGCGCTGCCGCGCGGGGCGCAGCCCCACTTGTGGAGGTTGGCGACCCAGAAGTCGCAGTCCACACCGTCCAGCGGCGCCTGCAGCAGGCCGGGCGCGTGCGCCCCGTCCACCAGCACCGGGACGCCCCGGCGCCGGGCCTCGGCGCCGATCTCCGCCACCGGCAGCCGGCGGGCGGTGGCGGAGGTGACGTGGTCGACGACGACGAGATCGGTGGCGTCACCGCACTCGGCGAGCACGGCCTCGTACGCCTCCTCGGCGCCCGCGCCGAGCGGCACGTGCGCGGTGCGCACCCGGCCGCCCCAGCGCCGCGCCAGACGTTCGGCGCCCATGGTCACGGCACCGTAGCCGTGGTCGGTGACGACGATCTCACCGCCCCGGCGCCGCGGCAGGTTCCCGAAGACGACGCTGGCGCCGGCGCTCGCGTTGGGCACCATCGCCAGATCGCCGGCGGAGACCCGGAGGAAGGCGGCCACCTCGGCCCGTACGGCGGCGATCCGCCGCGGCAGCCCCGGGAACCAGACGACCGGTGCCCGGTCCATCTCGGCGCGCAGCCGGTTCTGCTCCTCCTGAACGGCCGTCGGAACCGCCCCGAAGGAGCCGTGGTTCAGATGCCGCAGCGCCGGGTCCAGCGACCATGCCGCCGCGGCGGGCTCCCCGCCGGGGAGCAGCAGGGGACGCGGTGCGGTGGTGACGTCGGTCGTGCTCACGGGGCTCCATCACACTCGTACATCGTCGACCAGGGCAGGCCGAGAGATCTGATGACTTCGCGAATTCTGGCATAGCGAGCCCAGGCCCGACCAGCGCCTTTCGCGCCAGTCATCTGATGACTGGCTACGCTGGCATCATCGGCTGGACGAGCGCTCCGGATCCTCGGGAGGACACGTGACATCCGCGGTGGACAGGGCCTTCCACGGTCTGCGGCACATGATCGCCACCGGCCGTATCGGCGCCGGGGAGCGGCTGCCGCCCGAGGGCGACCTGTGCGAGCAGCTGGCGGTCTCCCGCGGCTCCCTGCGCGAGGCCGTACGGATGCTCGCCGCCCTGCGGGTCCTCGAGCCGCGCCACGGCTCCGGCACCTACGTCTCCGCGCTCGAGCCCGAGGACATCATCGGCAGCCTGTCGCTGACGGTCGAGCTGCTGCCGCTGTCCGGGGTGCTGGAGGTGTACGAGATCCGCCGGGTGCTCGAGGCCCACGTCACCGCGCAGGCCGCGGCCCGGCGTACGCCCGAGGAGCTGGAGTCCCTGCGGGCGCTGGTCGAGGGGATGGAGGCGACCGACGACCCGGCGGAGGTCTCCGCGCTCGACCACCGGTTCCACGCGGGCATTGCACGGATCGCCGGCAACCCCGCGCTGGGCGCGCTCATCGACGTCTTCCGCACCCGCTCACGGAAGTACCAGATGTTCACCCTCCCCGAGGGCGCGGAGCTCAAGCGCAGGAGCGACGCCGACCACCGTGTGATCCTCGCCGCCCTCGCCGACCGCGATCCGGCGGCCGCCGCCGCGGCGGCCCAGGCCCATGTCGCCCAGACCGAGCGGTGGCTGCGGGCCTTCACCCCGCCGCCGGTGGAGGAACCGGAGGGCGGGCTGCCCGGCGTGTGACCTGCGGCCGCCGGCCGATCGATTTGTTCCGCGGGGGCCGGGGATGTTTTCCTCGATGCGTATCACTATGCGGACAGCTGATCGGCGCGGCAGGAGGACAAGGCGTACGTGAACCGGAACTGGTTCGTCCCGGATCCGGGACGTCTTCGGCTGCGCACCGCCGCCCGCGCCGTGGTGGGGATCGGCCTCGCCGTCACCGCGACGGCCGCCGCCGGCATGCCGCTCGCCGCCGTCGTCACCGGCGGGCTCGCGGCCCTGCTGACGCTGTTCGTCGTCCAGGACCCCACCGTACGCCGGCTGGCCGTCACCACCGGCTGGCTGCCCGCCGTGGCGCTGCCCGTGCTGGCGGCCGCCACGCTGCTGGAGCACCTCCCCGCCGTCCGGGACGCGGCGTTCCTCCTCGTCGTCCTCTGCGGCGCCTACGCGCGCCGCTGGGGGCCGCGCGGGCACGCACTCGGCGTGTTCGCCTTCATGATGTTCTTCGTCATGCAGTTCCTGCAGGCCACGCCCGCGGAACTGGTCGGCCTCGCCGCCTCCGTCGTGCTCGGCGTGGTGGTGGCGGCGGCCGTGCGGTTCCTGCTCTGGCCCATCGAACGCCGCGACCCGCCGCCCGCCCCGGTCGCACCGCCCGCCGGCCGCGGACTGCGCCGGCTCACCACCCGCCAGGCCCTGCAGGTCACCGCCGCGTGCGCCATGGCCATGGCCGTCGGGCACGCGCTGTCCGACGCGCGCTGGTACTGGGCCGTCGGCACGGCCTGGTGGATCTTCGTCAACACCGCCTCGCGCGGCGAGACCCTCGTACGCGGCTTCCGGCGGGTGCTGGGCACCTTCAGCGGCATCGCCGCCGGGATGGCCGTCGCGCTGCCGCTGGAGGGCGCCACGGCGGCCGGGGCGGCCGTCATCGCGGTGTGCGTCTTCGGGCTCTTCTACACGGCGCCCGTGTCGTACAGCTGGATGATGTTCTTCGTGACCGTGATGGTCAGCATCCTGTACGGCCTGATCGGCGTCCTCACGCCGGCGCTCCTGGCCCTGCGCGCTGGGCAGACGGCGGTCGGCGCGGTGAGCGCCGCCCTCGCCGTGGCGGTCATCCTCCCCGTCACGACGCACGCGCTCACCGACGTGTGGATCCGGCGGGCCATGGACGCCGTACGCGCCTGCATCGACGCCGCCGAGCGGCACGCGCACGGGGACCGGCACGCCGAGCCGCACCGGCACCTCGCCGAGTACCAGGCCCTCCTCGCCCGGGCCCGGATGACGCTGGCCCCGCTGCTCCACCCGCTGAACCCCTTCGCCGCGCGCCGCGCGCGGGCCCGGCTCATCCTGGGACTCCTCGACGAGTGCGCGCGCGAACTGCGCTCCGTCTGCGACGACGAGCGGATCGCGGCGCGTACCCGGGTGGCCGTCGAGGCGGCGCTGGCGGCCCTGGAACCGCCGCTGGACAGCCATCCGCGGGCTCCGTTCGTCCCGGCGGCCTGAGGGCCCTCCAGGACCCTTCACGGGCGTCTGGAGCGGCTTCGATAGGGTCGCCGCACCAGGTACGGCGCGAAGTGGCGTACCCGGTACGGCACGAAGGGACGGAAAGGTCGAATGAGCGGACTGCGAGCCCACATAGGGTCCTTCACCTCGGAAGGGGGACCCGGCATCGTCACCGCGTCCGTCGAGGCCGGGACGGGGGCGCTGACCGCGGTCCACACCACCGACTCCGTCGCCGACCCGTCCTTCCTCACCGTGGACGCGCCGCGCGGCGTGCTCTACACCGTGACCGAGACCGCGGCGGGCGCCGCGGCAGCCCTGCGGCTGACCGGCGACGGCCTCGCACTCGCGGGGGCCGCCGTACCGGTCGACGGCGTGAGTCCCACCCACCTCGCCCTGGCCGGGGCCCATCTGCTGACCGCCAACTACGGCTCCGGCAGCGTGAGCGTGCTGCCGCTGGACGCGGACGGGCTGCTGGACGGTCCCGCACGCGTCCTGCGGCACGAGGGCGGCGGCCCCAACGCCGCGCGGCAGGAGGGGCCGCACGCCCACTGGGTGCACCCCGACCCCACCGGCGCCTGGGTGCTCAGCGTCGACCTCGGCACCGACTCCGTACGCGTCTGCGTGATCGGCGACGACGGCGCGCTCAGCGTGCACGACGAGACACGGCTGCGGCCCGGCTCGGGCCCCCGGCACCTGGTCTTCCACCCCCGGGGCCACCGGGCGTACGTCGTCAACGAACTCGACCCCACCGTCACCGTGCTCGGCTGGGACGCGGACACCGGGCGGCTGAGCCCCCTCGGGGAGACGCCGATCCTGCCGAAGGACGTGGCCGCGGACACCGAGGCGTACGCCTCCGGGATCGCGGTCTCCGCCGACGGCCGCTTCCTGTACACCGCGATCCGCGGCCACGACAGCGTCAGCGTGCTCGCGCTGGACGACACGGGCGACGAGCTGGACCTGGTGGCGAACGTGCACTGCGGTGGCCGCTGGCCCCGCGCCCTCACCCTGGACCCGCAGGGCACGCATCTGTACGTCGCGAACCAGCACTCGGGTGACGTCACCTGGTTCGCGCTGGACGAGGCCATGGGTGTGCCCAGCCGGTCGGGGGCGCTGGCCGTTCCCGCGGCGTCGTGCGTGGTGTTCAGCTGACCCGGCCGGCCGGAGCGGTCACCGTCTCCGGCAACGCAGAGGGCCCGCGGCTCCCCCAGGGAGCGGCGGGCCCTTCGGCGTCGTGCGTTAAGCCCGCGGTCATCGCGGCTGGGCCTGCATCGCCAGCTGCGGGTTCTGGATGCCCAGGACGGCGGCGTACTGCGCGGTGACGAGCTTGCCCACCGCCGGGTAGGCGCCGAGCGGCTCGGCCGCCGTGCACGCCGCCTCGCGCTCCGCCGCGGCCAGCAGGCCCTCCGGCAGCTCGGGGCCGATGACGTACGGGGCGAGCGCCAGCTGCGTGGCGCCGGCGGTGCGCAGCTGCTCCGCGACCCGGGCCACGGAACCGACCGTGTCCAGGGCGGCGGCCATGACGGGCACCGCCAGCCGCGCCGAGAGGAGCATGCCGGTGATCCCGGCCGACTGGACGGCCTCGTCGCCGCCGGACGTCGCCAGGATGATGCCGTCGGCGGCCGTCGAGACGGTGAACAGACGGGCACGGTCGGCGCGGGACAGCCCGGCCTCGGAGAGACGCACGTGCACGCCCTCCGCCAGCAGCGGGTGCGGGCCCAGGACGTCCGTCAGCTCCACGGCGGCCTTGCTGGCGGCGATGGACTGCGTGATCCGCCGGGTGACGGCGGTGTCGGGACCGGGCAGCAGCGGCACCACGACCGCGGACGGACCGTCGGGCTGCTCACCGCCGGCACGCTGCGCACGGTCGGCCGCCACGTGTGCCAGCACCGCGGCCAGCGAGGGGAACTCCTCGTCCTGACCGGCCTCCGCGTCCACGTAGCCGATCCAGGCGTGCAGGCCGGGCAGCTCCGAGCGGGCGATGCTGAGGATCTCCTCCGCCAGGCTGCGGACGGAGGGCGTGGGGGTGCCGGGCACGGCGAGCACGAGCGCCGGCGCACCCTCGGGGGCGACCAGCGGCTCCGGCTTGCGGTGGCGTCCCGGCTGTCGGGGACGGGGCATTCGTTGGGGCAGCCCGTGTTCGGGCCCAGCGGCAGAGCTCATGGCGCCGCATGCTAACGGGTCCGCAGGCCAGTCTGTATGCCCGGGGGTAACTGGAAAGGATCTGTGCCGATTTCTCCCCGGGGTTGCCCGACTATGTCGACTGCGTTCCGCTCTCGATCGTTACGCGATGTGCAGGTGCCCGTGCGGATGCACGGGCGTGTGGCCTGCGGGTCTTTCGGGGCTGGTGTGGTGCGTGGGTCGCTACGCGATGTGGAGCAGGCCGTGGGGCTGTACGGGCACGCGCAGGTCGTCCGCGGCCAGGGCCCGGGCGATGCGGACGGCGCCCAGCAGGGGGTCGCCCTCGGCGGGGTGCTGCGCGACGCCGGGGAGCCGTTCGCGCAGGGCGCGTTGCAGGGGGTCGGTGAGCGGGGCGCCCATCTTCAGCAGGCCGCCGGTGAAGGAGACCGTGCCGCCCTCGGGGCAGACGGCGGCCGCGGCGGCGACGATGTCGCGGGCGGCCTGCTCGAGGATGCCCCGCGCCACGGGATCGTGCGGGGCGCAGGCGGCGACCTCCGGGGCGAACGAGGCGAGGACCGCGGGGCGGTCGGGGCGGGGGTAGAGCTTGCCGGGCATGTCGCCGGCGGGCCCGAAGACGGCCTCCAGGCGTGCGAGGAGGGCGGGGGAGCCGCCGTCGCGCCCGTCGTGGGCGCGCATCGCGGCCTCGAGGCCGGCGCGGCCGATCCAGGCGCCGCCGCCGCAGTCGCCGAGCAGGTGACCCCAGCCGTCGGCGCGGCGCCAGCCGTGCGCGTCGAGCCCGGTCCCGAGGGCGATCATGCCGGTCCCGGCGGCGACGACGGCCCCGCGGCGCTGCCCGAGGGCGCCGACGTAGGCGGTGACGCCGTCGGCGGCGAGGGCGAGCCGGGTCCGGGCGCCGTAGGCGTCGGCGAAGGCCTGCGGGAGGCGGTCGCGCAGATCGCCGCCGAGGGTGGCCATGCCGGCGGCTCCCACGCAGATGGCGTGGACGGTGTCCACGCCGTGTTCGCTGAGCAGTTTCCCGGCGGCCGGGAGCACGAGGTCGAGCAGGCTCGCGGCGTCGATGCCTCGGGGGCCGACGAGGGCGGGCGTTGCGACGGCGGCCGTCGCGGTGGGCGCGTCCGTGCGGTTCGCGTTACGCGCGGTGTCCGTGGCGTCCGCGCCGTCCGTGGCGTCCGTGGCGTTCGTGCCGTCCGCGGCGCTCGCGGGGGCGATGGCGATGCGGACGCCGGATCCGCCGGAGTCGATGCCCAGGACGTGGGGCCGGAGATCAGCGCTCATGCGGTGGAGGGTATCGGGACGGGGCGAGCGCCCGTACGGCGGCGCCGCGGCGTGTGCCATCGCACCGGGTTTGTCGGCGCTGCGCGCCTCGTCCTCAAACGCCGGACGGGCTGGAGGGGGTGCCAGTCACGCTGCGAGAGTCCGGTCGCGCTGGCGCCTGCGGCGCGGTTCGGCGCTGCGCGCCTCAGTCCTCAAACGCCGGACGGGCTGGAACGGTGCCAGTCGTGCTGGGAGGGTGCGGTGTCGCTGGCGCCTGCGCCTGCTCCTGCGACGCGGTTCGGCGCTGCGCGCCTCGTCCTCAGACGCCGGACGGGCTGGAAGGGGGCCGTCGCCCTGGAGGAGGGCTGATGGGGCTGGAGAGGGCCGCCAACGTCGGCGGAGCGCAGCGGAGCCGGTTCACCCGCGCTGGGTCACCGTCGGCATTCCTCGGCGGAGCGCCAGCGGAGCCGTTCGCTTCGCGTCAGTCGGCGCAGCGCAGCGGAGCCGGCGCAACCCCACCGGGTCACCGTCGACGGACCCCGGCGGAGCGCAGCGGAGCCGCTCAACTCCGTACCGGCGGAGCGTCAGCGGAGCCGTTCGCTGGGCGGCGCAGGGCGCCGTCCCCTCGCGCTCCGCCCGGCAAGGCCCCTTGGGGCCGCAGAATCGCTTCGATTCGCAACGACAACCGGCCACTTACCAACACCACAGCGGCTACCAGATCACGACCGCGCAGCCAAGCCACGGGCGTCACCGGCCACCCAAGCCACGGGCGTCACCGGCCACCCAAGCCACGGGCGTCACCGGCCACCCAAGCCACGGGCGTCACCGGCCACCCAAGCCGGGAGGACCGCCGGACCACGACCGGCCACCCAAGCCGCGAGGCCCACCCGACCACGACCGCCCACCCAAGCCACGAGGGCCATCCGCCGACACCCGCCCACCCAAGCCACGAGGGCCACCGGACCGCAACCGCCCACCCCAGCGACCAGCGCGACCGGTGGTCGCTGGGGGGCTTACC
>NZ_JBFAXR010000188.1:0-12617 GCF_040680895.1 Streptomyces sp. NPDC051940
AGACGCGCTGGGCCGCGCGCAGCCGGTCCGGGAGGGACGACAGCAGCGCGGGCGTCTGCCGGGGCGGCCGGCCCCGTTCACCGACCTGTCCGGCACGAAGCCCGTCACCGAAGTCCGCCACCGGGCCCGTCACCGAAGAGAGAACCGCCATGCTCCGCCGGCTGCCCGTCCTCCTCCTCACCGCCCTCCTGGCGGTCCTGTTTGCCGGCGGACCCGCCGCGGCCCACGACGCCACCACCACCGCCCGGGTCGAGGTGACCGGCACCGGCGACGGCGTCACCGCCGTCCTCGACCTCGAGTACGACCTGCTGATGAAGTCGGCCTGGCTGTACGCCGAGGCGTACGAGGCGAAGAGCCGCCCGGAGCAGCTCCGCCAGCTGCGGACCAACCGGGACGCCGTCTTCACATATGTGACGGAGCGCTTCGCCGTCACGCGCGGCGGCGAGCCGTGCCGGCCCGCCCAGCGGGGGGAGGCGGACGTCCGCACCCGGGGCGCGAAGTCCTTCGCCGTCCTGCCCCTGGCGCTCGACTGCGGCACCTCGGGCGCGTACGAGATCTCCAGCGCCCTCTTCCCCGACGCGGAGACCTTCGTCCACGGCACGCGGACCATCGCCGCGTACGACCTCGACGGCCGCACCGGCTCCGCGATCCTGACCGGCGCCGACCCGACGCTGCGCGTGTCGGAGCACGGCAGGGACGACCAGGTGGGGGAGTTCTTCCTCCTCGGGGCGGAGCACCTGTTCTTCGGCCTGGACCACCTGCTGTTCCTGCTCGCCCTGCTGATCGGCGCGCACCGGCTGCGCGACGTCGTCGTCACCGTCTCCGCGTTCACCGCCGCACACAGCATCACCTTCCTGCTGGCGGCGCTGGGGCTGGTGGCCGTGCCGGGGGCGGTCGTCGAACCCGTCATCGCCGGGTCGATCATCGTGGTCGCCGTCGCGAACCTGCTCGGCAAGGGCGAGGACCGGCTGGGCCGCTGGCGGATCCCGCTGGTGTTCGCCTTCGGCCTGGTCCACGGCCTGGGCTTCGCGGGGGCGCTGGACATCGACGGGCGGGCGTCGTGGACGCTGCTGCTGTCGCTGCTGAGCTTCAACGTCGGCATCGAGGCCACCCAACTGCTCATCGTCGCCGTCCTCTTCCCGCTGCTGGTGCTGCTGCGGCGGACGTCGGTGGAGCGCTGGGTCGCCGTGGCGCTGTGCGCGCCGATCGTGGCCGTGAGCCTGTACTGGTTCGTGGAGCGGATCGCGGTCCCGGCGTAACGGGCGGGACTTCTCCGCCCCGTTGGTGAGACGTTCACATAGCTGGCCGCGGCGCGCGGTCAGAGGGGGATCCGTCTGCCATCCACGTACATGGATATGAATCAGGTTCACCCTCTTGTCGGTTGGGCCATCCGTGCGTAGAGTCCGGTCACCTTGAATCACAGCAACGGACTGGACGGAGCCGCCCCGTGTCGATCCATTCCCGTAAGACAGGAAGAGGACTGCGCGCCGCCGCACTCGCCGCCTCGATCGCGGTGGCGGTCACGGCCGCCGGGTGCTCCTCCTCGGACAGCTCGTCCAAGCAGGACGAGTCGAAACCGCTGGAGATCTGGATCCGGCAGGACGCGGGCAGCCCCGCGGCCCAGTCGGCCGAGGCGCTCGCCGCCGCGTTCAGCAAGGAAAGCGGAATCAAGACCAAGATGGTCGCCGTCGGTGTCACCGACTTCGAGACCAAGCTGCAGCAGCGCACGGCGCAGAAGGACCTGCCCGACATCGTGATCAACGATACCGGCCAGCTCGGCAACATGGTCACCCAGGGACTGGTGCGCGAGGTCGACAAGGACGGCATCGCCGGCAGCGCCGACCTGGCCGACCGGGCCTGGGAGGCCGCCCAGGGCTACGACGGCAAGTACTACGGTGTGCCGTTCAACTCGCAGGCGTTCGCGCTGCTCATACGCAAGGACTGGCGGGAGAAGGTGGGCGCCCAGCAGCCCACGACCTGGGACGAGGTCACGCAGCTGGCCACGAAGTTCACCAAGGACGACCCCGACGGCAACGGCAAGGACGACACCGCGGGCCTGGTGATCCCGGGCACGACCACCCGGGGCTATCTGACCTGGTGGTTCTACAGCATGTTCTGGTCGGACGGCGGTGAGTTCGTCAAGAAGCAGGGCGACGGATACGTCTCCGCGGTCAGCGATCCGGCCTCCGTCGCCGCGGTCGAGAAGCTCCAGGCGCTGTACTGCGAGGACAAGGTTGTCCAGCCCGCCTCCCTCACCGCCGACTCGACGACCACCCACACCGTCTTCGAGAGCGGCAAGGGCGGCATCTACCTCACCGGCCCCTACATGCTGCCGCGCTTCGACAAGTCGCTCGGCAAGGACAAGTACGAGGTCGTCGCCGCCCCGGCCGGCTCCGCGGGGCAGACCGCGCTGGCGGAGGGCGAGAACGTCTACATGATGGCCGGATCGGGCAACGAGAAGGGCCAGCAGAAGTTCGCCGAGTACGCGGCCTCCCCGGCCGGCCAGAAGATCGGCCTCGGGGTGGACAACGGCGGCATCATCGTCCGGCTGCCCGTCAACACCAAGGTCGACGGCGCCGCCGAGCGCAAGGACCCGCGCTGGGACGTCTTCCAGAAGGCGTACGACACCTCCGGCCGCAACGTCCCGACGCTGCCCAACTGGGCCACCTTCCGGCAGATCTCGTCCGAGGGCTTCAACAGCGTGGTCGCCGACTGCTCCAAGGACGTCGGTGAGTCGATGAAGGAGCTGGCCGGCCGGTTCGACGAGGAGCTCGAGAAGCAGGGGGCCAAGGGCGAATGACGGTGACCGAGGCGCGGCCGGCGAAGGCGAGCCGCGACACCGGGCGCACCCGCGGCACGGGTGCGCCCCCGGGGGTGCGGCTGCGCAGAGCCGCCACACCCTGGCTCTTCCTCGCCCCGGCCCTGCTGCTCTTCCTCTACTTCAAGTTCATCCCCATGTACGAGGCCGTACGGATGAGCTTCGAGGAGGTCCGGCCGTTCCTCGGCAACACCTATGTCGGAGGCGCCAACTACTCCGAGATCACCGACAGCCCCGACTTCGCGGAGGCGCTGTGGCACACGGTGGTGCTCGCGGTCACCCAGACCGCGGGCTCCATCCTGCTGGGTCTGGCGCTGGCGCTGCTGCTGGAGGGGCAGACGCGGAGCCTGTGGTTCATCCGCTCGGCGATCTTCCTGCCGGTGGTGACCGCGATGGCGGTGGTGGCCGAGGTGTGGCGGGTGATGTACTACCCGACCGAGAGCGGGGCCGTGAACTCCGTCCTCGGCTTCTTCGGCCTCGGCCCCAGCGAGTTCCTCAACTCGCCGGACAGCTCGCTCGCGTCGATCGCCTTCGTGGGCATCTGGCGCGGCGCCCCGTACGACATGATGATCTTCCTGGCCGGCCTGGCGGGCGTGGACCGGGTGCTGTACGAGGCGTCCGCCGTGGACGGCGCCTCCCGCTTCCGCCGGATCTGGCACGTCACCCTGCCGGGGCTGCGGCCGGTCTTCGCGATCCTGCTGACGCTTGCGGCGATCCGCGGACTGCGGGTGTTCACCGAGGTGTTCCTGCTGACCAACGGCGGGCCGGACGGCTCGACCGAGGTGCTCCTCACCCTCACCTACAAACTCGGCCTGGAACGCAACGAGCTGGGGGTGGCCGCGGCGGGCACGGTGGTGCTGTTCGCGATGCTGCTGGTGCTGACGATCGCGTCCCGGCTGCGCCGGAGGGAGCCCCGATGAGGAACGAGACCGCACTCGGCCTGCAGGAGGCGCGCGGCCCCGTCGCCCGGATCCTCAGGTTCGTCCTGTACGTCGTGCTCTTCGGGGTCTTCGCCGGACCGCTGCTGGCGCTGATGATCAGCGCCTTCACGCCGACCGTGGACCCCACCCAGTTCACGCTGGTCCCGGACAGCCTGTCGCTGGCCAACTTCGAGAAGGCCATCGACCGGAACGTCCTGCACTACCTGCTCAACTCCTTCCTCGTCGTCGGCGGCGGGCTGGTGCTGCAGGTGCTGGTCAGCGTGTTCGCCGGTTATGCGCTGGCCCGCAAGAAGTTCCGCGGCTCGGCGGCGGTGCTGGTGGTGATCCTGGCGACGATGATGCTGCCCGAGGAGGTGCTGGCCGTGCCTCTGTCGGTGCTGCTCGCCGACCTGCCGGTCATCCATGTCTCGCTGGTCGGCTCGCTGTTCGGCATGATCGTGCCGATCGCGGCGTGGGGCTTCTCGATCCTGGTCATGACGGAGTTCATGAAGGAGATCCCCAAGGAGCTGGAGGAGTCCGCGAAGCTGGACGGCGCGGGCGAGTTCCGGATCTTCTGGCAGGTCGTGCTGCCGCTGTGCCGTCCGGCGCTGGGCGTGATCGGGATCTTCGGCTTCACGATGATCTGGGACCAGTACATGCTGCCGCTGCTGGTCGCCACGGATCCCGACCAGTACACCCTGCCGCTCGCGCTGCGCAGCCTGCGCGCGGACGACGAGGTGGGCATCGGGGTGCTGCTGGTGGGCGCCTTCCTGGCGATGCTCCCGTCGGTGCTGGCGTTCCTGGCGCTGCAGCGCTCGTTCATCAGGGGGCTGACGTCGGGGGCGGTGAAGGGGTAGCGGGCACGCGGACGCCCCCGGCACGGTGTCGTGCCGGGGGCGTCCGTGTGCGTGCTCAGCGGTCGTGGCGATGCCGTCTCAACGACCGTAGCGACACGGACTCAGCGGCCGTAGCGCCGGTTGAAGCGCTCCACACGGCCCGCCGTGTCGACGATCCGCGCCTTGCCGGTGTACGCCGGGTGGCTGGCGGACGAGGTCTCGACGTCGATCAGCGGGTACGTGTTGCCGTCCTGCCACTCGATCGTCCGCGGGGAGTCCGCGGTCGAGCGGACCAGGAACGCGACGTCGGCGGCGCGGTCACGGAAGACGACGGGGCGGGAGACGGGGTGGATGCCGTGCCTCATGGAAGATCCTTTCCTGGAGCTGCCCGCGCGGGCGGGGCGGACGCTCCGTTCGTCACTCGTCACGGAAGGCGACGAGGTTCAGCGCACCTCGCGGAACGCGACGTGCTTCCCGGCCACGCGGTCGTACTTGCGCAGGACCAGCCGGTCGGGGTCGTTCAGACGGTTCTTGCGGGTCACGTAGGTGACACCGGTCCCGGCGCTCGACCTCAGGGTGACGACGGGACGGGCGGTGGCACGCGCCATGGCGAAGACTCCTTTCCTGTCGCCCACGGCTCCCGGATCTGACCGGACCATGTCAGCGACACCCCTTCCAACAGCGACCGGCACCCGGGCATTCCCGGGGACGGTGCTGCGGCATCCGCTGCCGTGCCGGCTGTGGCGGCCCTCGTGTCGCTGGGCGCCGGTCCACCGTCACTGCACGCCGCGACCGCCGAACGCGTGATCGACGCTGGGGCGCGTGATGCAATGGGGGCCGCAGTGGCGATCTCGAGGTGGAGTGCGGCGTGTTGGGCGACGGTGGGGCAGACATGGGGAGTTTCCAGCCGCTACAGGACGGTGATCCGCGCGCGGTGGGCGGCTACCGGCTGCTGGCCGTGCTCGGGTCCGGCGGAATGGGGCGCGTCTATCTGTCGTACACGCCCGGTGGCCGGGCCGTGGCCGTCAAGGTGATCCGGCCCGAGCTGGCCGAGAGCGCGGAGTTCCGCCGGCGCTTCCAGGCCGAGGTCGCCGCGGCGAGCCGGGTGCACGGGCTGTACACCGCGCCCGTCGTCGACAGCGACACCGAGGGGCCGGTGCCCTGGTGCGCCACCGCGTTCGTGCCCGGGCCGTCGCTCGCCGACGCCGTACGCGACCACGGACCGCTCCCGGTCGACACCGTGCTGCGGCTGATCGCCGGCGTGGCCGAGGCGCTGCAGGCCGTGCACCGCGAGGGGATCGTGCACCGGGACCTCAAGCCCTCGAACGTGCTGCTCGCCGCCGACGGCCCGCGCGTCATCGACTTCGGCGTGGCGCGGGCCGGGGACACCCCGTCGATGACGCAGCGCGGGGTGGCCCTCGGGACGGTCGCGTACATGGCCCCGGAACAGGCGCTGGGCGCGGATCCCGCGCCGTCCGCCGACGTCTTCGCGCTGGGCCAGACCGCGGTGTTCGCGGCGACGGCCCGCCCCGCCTTCGGCGAGGGGGAACCGCACGCGGTGCTCTACCGGGTGGTGCACGAGGAGCCGGACCTCGGACGGGTGCCGGACGAGATACGGGACCTCGTGACCTGGTGCCTGCGCAAACCGGCCGCCGAGCGGCCGTCGGTCGGGGAGGTCATCCGGTCCGTCCAGGCGATCCGGGGACCGCAGGCCGTCCGGATGCCGCAGACCTCCGGGTCGTGGCTTCCGGACCTGGTGGCGGCGGGGATCGCGGCGCGCGCCGAGGGGGCGGACCAGGCGCGGGCGGATGCCCCGCCCACGCCCGCGCCCCACCCGGCCTACACCCCCACCTCTCCCTCCCATGGCGTCCTGCCCGCACCGGTGGTGGTCGGACCCGCGTCCCCGCAGGGCGTGTTCGGCCCGCCGCAGGGCGACGTCCCGGACAGGCGCCGCAGCCGGCGCGCGTGGGTGGCCGCCATGGCGGCCGTGGCTCTCGTGGCGTGCGGGGCGACCGCCGCGCTGCTGCTCGTCCCGGGGGACGAGGGCGCACCCCGGGAGGCGTCCGGAGCGCCTACGGCGGCCTCCTCGGCACCCGCCACGCCGACGTCCGCCCCGTCCTCCGCCGGCCCCACCCCGACGGCGTCGAAGAAGCCGAAGCCCAGCCCGTCGCGGACCCCTTCGGCCGGCTCCGCCCCCACCCGCCGGTCCGCCTCGCCCACGGCGTCCCCCAAGGCCACGGCCCCGAAGCAGCCGACCGCGGTGACGTACTCCGGCATCCGGCTGGAGCCCGACCACGACCTCTACCTCGCGAACACCCCCGTCCGCCCCACGGCGGACACCGGCAGCACCGACGAGGACCTCACGTACGCCGTCTACACCGACGGCGCGGTCCTGGCCCCCGGCACCACGTCCGGCACCACGATGACCCCGCTCCCCACGGGCCGCCAGGGCAGCCTGGACGCGTGCCGGGCGGCCACGGCCCACCAGGACTACGTCTGGACCCAGGACCTCACCGCGGGTCAGCAGCTGTGCCTGGTCACGGGCACGGGCCACGTGGGTCTGGTGACGTACCGCGGCTCGTCGGGCACGTCGTACGCGACGCTGGACGTGAAGGTGTGGCGCGACGCGGCGTGAATCCTTTCCCGCCCGCCGTCCCTCTCATGGGTGTGCGGACGACAACGTCCGCCGCCCATCGAACCGGGAGGACCCCATGACCACCGTCATCGTCGCCGTCGCGGCCGGCGCGCTGCTGCTGTGCGTGTGCACCGTCACGCTGCGCCGCCGGAGGCGTCAGCGTGGCTGACCGCACCTGGCCCGGCGAGACCCTCGTCAGCGCGGCGCAGCGCGGGGACGTGGAGGCGCTCACCGCGCTGGTGCACGGCTCGTACCCGCATGTGCGCCGGTTCGCGCACACGCTGTGCGCGTCGCCGCAGGACGCGGAGGACGCCGCGCAGGAGGCGCTGATCATCCTGTACCGCAAGATCGGCATGCTGCGCGCGTCCGGGGCGCTGGCGTCGTGGATGTTCCGGATCGTGCGCAACGAATGCCTGCGCCACGCGCGGGCGCTCGTCCACCGCGACCCGGCCGCCGATCCCGTACGGCTCGAGGCGCACGGCACCACCGCGCCCTCCGCGGAGGAGGACGTGCTGCTGCACCTGGAGGCCGAACGCGTGGCGGCGGCCGTCGCCGCCCTGCCCGAGGACCAGCGCCGGGTCCTGGTCATGCGGGACATCCAGGGCCTGCCCGGCCGCGCGGTCGCCGACCGGCTCGGGCTCAGCACGCCTGCGATGAAGTCCCGGCTGCATCGCGCCCGTTCGGCGGTGCGCGAGGCGCTGCACGACGAACTGGCCGTTATGAGGGGAGCCGACCATGAGATCTGACCCGGCTGTGAAGCCCGAGCCGACCCTGAAGCCTGACCCGGTGACGAAGCCTGACCCGGTCACGAAGCCTGACCCGGCCGCGAAGAGCTACGCCAGTGCCACGCTCCCGCGCCATCTGGCCCGCGGCGCCGTCGGCTTCGGCGCCCTGGTTGCCTCCCTGGCGCTGCTGCCCCTCGTCGGGCCGGTGAGCCTGCTGCTGGCCCCGCTCGGACTGTTCGCGCTGCGCGGCTGCCCGATGTGCTGGGCGGTGGGCCTGATGGAGACGATCTCGGCCGGACGCCTGCGTCGTACGTGCACGGACGGGAGGTGTGAACTGACCCGCGCCGGTACCTAGTCACCCGTGCGGTACGGGGGCTGGTGACGTGGCCGCGCCCCGACGTTCATGTCGGATTTCCGCCAGAACTCGTCACCGGCCCCTGATTGACTCGTCGCATGACCACCACGCAGGCGGACAAGGCCCGCCTCTTCCGCTCCCTCCACACCCCCGACCGGCCGCTGGCGCTGGCCAACGTCTGGGACGTCGCCGGCGCCCGCGTCGTCGAGGCCGCGGGGGCTCCCGCGATCGCCACCACCAGCGCCGGCGTCGCCTGGTCCCTGGGCCTCCCGGACGGCGACGCGCTGCCCCGTGACCGGGCGGTCGACGTGATCGCCGGGATCGCCGCGGCGGTCGGGGTGCCGGTCACCGCCGACATCGAGGCCGGCTACGGGCAGCGCGCGGCGGACGTCGCGGAGACCGTCGTCCGGGTGATCGAGGCGGGCGCGGTCGGCATCAACATCGAGGACGGCACCCGCCCGCCGGCGGAGCTCGCGCAGCGGCTGACGGTGGCGCGGGAGGCTGCGCGGGGGACCGGGGTTGATCTCTTCGTCAACGCCCGTATCGACACCTATCTGTTCGGGCTCGGCGACCCCGCCGACCGGCTGCGGGAGACCGTGGAGCGGGCCGGCGCGTATGTCGCCGCCGGGGCGGACGGCGTCTTCGTCCCCGGTGTCACCGACCCCGACACGATCAAGTCCCTGGCGGCGGCCATCTCCGTCCCGTTGAACGTCATGGCCGCACCCGGCGCGCCGGGTGTCGCCGAGATGGGCGCCCTCGGAGCGGCACGCGTCAGCCTGGGCGCAGGCGTCGCCCAGGCCGCGTACACGGCCGCCCGCCGAGCGGCGGAGGAGCTGTACGACCCGGGCACCTACGACGGCCTGACGGACGCGATCCCGTTCCCGGACCTCAACGGCCTCCTCGCCAAGCCTCGTTGAGCAGCTCCCGCTGGAAAGCGCTGACGCGCCCTTCGTCGAGTGAGAGGAGCCAGGGCACCAGCTCCGGCGCGGCGTGCACCTCGCCGTAGAAGCCGAAACGGAGGCCGTCGATCCCGCCCTCGGGAAGCCAGCGCCCGAGGGCGTCCCGCAGATGCAGATCGGCGGCCGCGGTGCGCGTCCTGGCCCAGAGGTCCAGCCACGGCGCGAGGACGCCGGTGCTCACGGAGACGACCTCCAGGACGTCAACGACGTGCACCGCCCCCGGATACCGGTGCAGCACGGACCCCCACCAGGCCCCCCAGACCTCCCCGAGCACCCCCGGTTCCGGCTCCGGCCAGTCACGCCACCCGGTGGCAAGCAGACGCGACGCGACCAGTGCGGAGTCCAGCCGGCCGGCGACGAGGAGGCGGACGGTGCGTGGCGCGAACCTGCGGTACAGGGCGGGGAAGTCGTCCCAGTGGTCGGGCGTCTTGTGCGCGACGGAGGAGACCAGCCGGTCCGGCACCCGGCTCACGGGCCCGCGCAGCAGCGCCAGGTCGGCCCCGCTGTAGCAGTGCTCGCAGCCGTCCAGGGGAAACGGCCGGTCGGCCGGCGGGGCGAAAGCGGCGTCCAGGGCGTCGAGTGCGCGCTCGAGTCGGTGCTGCGGGTCGGTCATGCGGGGACCTGACGGGGCTCCGGCCGGCGTGCCGGCGAAGAGGGCGACGTTAGCAGAACGCCCGCCGGGAAGCGCTGCCTGGGCGTCATCAGGTGCTCATCCTGCGGTGGTTCGGCGTTCATCGGCGGCGGCGAGCCTCGCTGCGGACCGTCGGCACGGACGCAGGAGGCACGCATGGGACACGCGGGGCACCACCATCACCACCACGACCACCCGCAGGGCGCGCTCCCGGCCGCGTTCGACACCTCCGTGCCGGATGAGGCGCTGACGCCCGACCAGCTGTCCCGCCGGTCGATGCTGCGCCGCGCAGGGCTCCTCGGCGCCGGGCTCGCCGCCGGCAGCGTGCTCACGCCCGCCGTCGCACAGGCCGTGGCGCCGGCCGGCGCGCAGGGCGGCAGCCGGAGCAGCGGGTTCCTGTGGCTCGCGGGGGACCACCACATCCACACCCAGTACAGCTCCGACGGCAAGTACCGCGTCGGCGACCAGGTGCGGCAGGCCGCGCGGCACGGGCTGGACTGGATGGTCATCACCGACCACGGCAGCGAGACCCACGCCCGCATCGGCGTCGAGAAGGTCAACCCGGACATCCGCGCCGCCCGCGCCGCCCACCGCGACACCCTGGTCTTCCAGGGCCTGGAGTGGAACATCCCGGCCGCCGAGCACGGCACCGTCTTCGTCCACCCCGGGCGCGACGAGGTCGCCGTCCTCAAGGAGTTCGAGACCGGCTACGACGGCGCCGTGCGCCGCGCCACGGACCCCACGCCCGGCAACGAGGCCCTGGCCGTCGCGGGCCTGAACTTCCTCGCCGAGCAGGTCCAGCGCCGCCGCGTCCGCGACATCCTGATGCTCGCCAACCACCCCGCCCGCAAGGGCATCGACTCCCCGCACGAGATCCGCGCCTGGCGCGACGCGACGGCCGGCTCCGGCCGCCAGATCGCCATCGGCATGGAGGGAGCCCCCGGCCACCAGGCGGCCGGCATCGAGAAGACGTACGGCATGGGCCGCGCCCGCGGCCTGTACGACGGCAGCCCCGCCGCCGCCTCGTTCCCCGGCTACCCGCTCGAGAGCTACCGGACCTGGGGCGGCTTCGACTGGATGACCGCCACCGTCGGCGGCCTGTGGGACAGCCTCCTCGCCGAGGGCAAGCCGTGGTGGATCACCGCCAACTCCGACTCCCACAACGTCTACACGGACACCGCGATGCGCGGTCCCGGCGGAGACTTCGTCACCAACGGCCGCTACGAGGACCCCGTCTACGGCGGCAAGGTCGACCTGACCGAGGGCGACTACTGGCCCGGCCAGTACAGCCGCACCCACGTGGGCGCCGAGGACTTCTCGTACGCGGCGGTGATGGACGGCATCCGCGCCGGCCGGGTCTGGGTCGACCACGGCGGCCTGATCGGCGGCCTCGACGCCCGCCTCACGGGCGACGGCCGCTGGGCCACCCTCGGCGGCGCCCTGCCCGTGGAGCGCGGCGCGCGCGTCACCCTCACGGTCGACATCGCACTGGCCGGCGGCCCCAACTGGGCCGGTTTCCAGCCGGAGCTGGCCCGCGTGGACGTGATCCAGGGCGATATGACGGGCCCGGCCGGCGACCAGGACACGTTCACCGCGCCCACCGCGCGCGTCGTGCGCTCGTACGAGGTCGGCAGGTCGGCCGGCACCGTCCGCCTCACCTACGACCTGGGCCGGGTCGACCGCCCGCTGTACGTCCGGCTGCGCGGCACCGACGGCAACCGGTCGGCGCCCGGCCTGATGGGCACGTCCGTCGACCCGGCGGGCCCGGCGATCGACGTGGTCGGCGACGCGGACCCGTGGGCGGACCTGTGGTTCTACTCCAACCCGGTGTGGGTGCTGCCGTCGTGACCACGGGCCGTCACGTCGTCGGCGCCGACCCGGACCTGAGGGGCGACCTGCGCGAGGCGGACCACCTCCTGCACGGCCTCGCGGCGGAGCTCGCCCTGCCCGACGGCGCGATCGCCTGCACGCACGCCGTCCGCGACGGCCGCCCCCGGCTGGGGTTCTCGTTCGCCCTGCCGACGGCGGACGCGGCCCGGGCGCTCCGCGAGCGCCTGGGCCGTACCCGGCAGGGGTGGGGCGTCGCGCTGGGCGGCCACCGCGACGGCCCGGCCGCTCTGGCGGCCGGAGCGGCGCACGCGGCCGCGGAGCACGAGGCGCGGTCGGCGGGCCGCGCCGTGCTGTACCCGGGGGCGGGCGGACTCACCGGCACGGTGACGGTGGCGTCGCTGCTGACGTCGACAGCCGTGGACCGCGTCCGCGTCCTCGGCTCGCCCGACGCCCCGCTACCGGACCGGCGGATCGTCACGCGCGACCACGTGCGCCCGCACTGGGAGGACGGCCGCCTGGTGCTCGCCGCGATCCCGGCGGCGGGCGGCACCCTGGTCCCGTTCGAGGTCCCCGACCCGACGCCGTGCTGCCCCGCGCCGTAGGGCACGGGGTCGGGGAGCACCGCCGCGAGGGGCGGCCGGGCATGCGAACAGGCCGCCTCCATTGCTGGAGACGGCCTGCGATCAGAGACTGCGGACCTGCGTCCGAGTCGGGACGGCGGGATTTGAACCCACGACCCCTTGACCCCCAGTCAAGTGCGCTACCAAACTGCGCCACGTCCCGGTGCTCATCCGACCTGGGGTTTCCCCCGAGGCCGCTGTGGGTGTCCGGGGCGGGTTCGTCGTACCACAGCACGGAGTCGGATCCCCCGGCCGCCGATGTCCCTTCGGCCGCGGGGGTGTCGGCGG